>JAQBNV010000084.1 GCA_028288395.1 Adhaeribacter sp.
CCGGAAGGCACTGATTACATTGAATATATGCTGGTGCCGGGCCTGGTAAACCGGCAGCAATTAGGCGTAATGCATCACGTCGCGCTTCAGGTCCCCAGTATTCAAAATGCTTTGGATTTACTTCGTAAAAAAGTAAATGGCCCGGAACCTTATACTTTAGAAGCGCCCCGGGTAGGCCGTAATAACCGCTGGCAGCTTAACCTATATGACCCAGCTGGTACCCGGATAGAGTTAATGGAGCCTTTCCCCTTCAGGTAATTTTTTAATTTTAATATACGTGTTTAGTACAGGACCTCGTAAATCCCAAACCCGGAAGTCTATTGCTTTTTGGGGTTAAATATTGCTTCAGTAAGGTGGGTTTGATAATATAAATAATTTGATATTATTTCGTTTTAATTTGTGTGTGTGAAGCATGTTTAAATTAAATGTAATTGCGTTTATGTTGTAAATTTAATAATTTCTTTCTCTACTGCAATTAGCCTCCTATTAGGTTGTAAATAAGCTTATTTGCCCTTTTATATGCCTGATTACCCAAATTTATGTTGCAAAAATTTTAACTAATTTATGCTGAAAATGCCAGATTTAGTTTCATAATCCTAACCGGCATCGATTGCGCAAATTTTGCACTAAATAGAAGTTTAAATATTTGCGTTTTAAATTGTAATTAGTTATGCTTGTTAAAGGATAGATAAACAATTATGTAAAAATCAGTATAAATATGTGATATAATTAATATGTTGTCAATAAGTATTTCAATGAATAAGGTATAATATAAAAAATTATGTAAAAATGTATTGCCTACCTTAATTAGAAATAAAACTAGAAATATAAAATAACTTCCACTAAGTAATATCATATGCGACAAAAGTTTTGTCTGATACAGTAGTTGCCACCAACCTTACCAGCTTACCGAATAATCCAATCTCTCAAACAACTTAAAAGTCTTTTATGGAAAATTTTACCCGCTTAAGGCAAAGTAAACTTTGCGCCCTTATTCTGGTTTGTTGCCTCGCCGAAGGCGTCTATGCCAGTCCTGTCATCAGCAGTAAGTATACTACTGATAAACTTTCGGCATTTAAAATGAATGCCAATCGGCCCGTTAACTGGCCCATAACCGGGAAAGTCAATTCGGTAAAAGGGGAGGCTTTGCCTGGGGTTACTGTTCTGGTTAAAGGAACAACTATTGGCGCTACAACAGGTGTAGACGGAACGTTTGCCATTAGCGTACCAGAGCAAAGCGGGACCTTGGTGTTTTCTTTTATTGGTTTTACAACCACCGAAAAAACGTTCTCCGGACCAGGGGCGGTAAATATTACCATGGCTGAAGATGCCAAAGCCCTGCAGGAAGTAGTAGTAGTAGGTTACGGTACCCAGAAGAAAAGTCAAGTAACGGGTGCTATCTCATCGGTATCTTCAAAGGAAATTTCGGAATTGCCGGTTACCAGTGCGCAGCAGGCTTTACAGGGCCGCGCTGCCGGGGTAGAGGTATTAAGTGCCGGTAATCGTCCGGGACAGGGCGTAAGCGTGCGCATCCGAGGCCGTCGTTCTTTTAATGCTGGTAACGATCCTTTATATGTAGTTGATGGTATTCCGTTGTCGGGCGATATAAACGATATTAACCCGCAGGATATTGAGTCGATGGAAATTTTGAAAGATGCTTCTTCTACCGCAATTTACGGATCGAGAGGTGCTAATGGGGTGGTGATTATTACCACCAAGCGTGGTACACCGGGCAAAACAACGATCAGTTACGATGGCTATATGGGCGTTTCTAAGCCAATCGCCCTTTATAATATGATGAATGGTGAGGAGTTTGCCGAATATAAACGCGAATCGCGCCGGGCAATTGGCAAATACAACGATGCCGATCCGATAGCTGCTGATAAAACAGTATTTGAAGCTGTAGAATTGGAATCGATTGCCCAAGGCCGCAGCACCGACTATCAAGATTACATTGTTCGGAATGGCTCTATTCAAAGCCACCAGTTAGGTATTTCCGGGGGTAGCGAAAAAACCCGTTTCAATGTTTCTTTAAACCATTTTTATGAAAAAGGGATAACTATTGGCCAGGATTTTACACGCGATAATATTCGGATTAACCTGGATCAAACGATTAATGACCGGCTTAAATTTGGGGTATCGATGTTGGGCAGTTTAAACAAACAAAACTGGGGCCCTGACCCCTGGGGTTTGGCCTTACGCGAAAACCCATTAGGTGTTCCTTACGACAAAGACGGCAAATTATTGTGGCAGAACACTTCAGATGGGGCGCAAACGAATCCTTTACTGGAAGTGCAGCCTAATGCTACCGTAGATGAAAACCGCCGGACCCGTATTTTGGCCAGCGTTTACGGCGAGTACAAAATATTGCCCGGTTTGAGTTACCGGTTAAATTTTGGACCGGATTATGGTATACGGCGGAATGGCTTGTTTCAGGCTAGCCTAAGTAATTCCCGGGGCCGTGGTACTGCTTTTGCCCGGAACGAGAATAATCACAATTTCTCCTACACCCTCGAGAATATCCTGAACTATAGCAAAACGTTTAATGAAGTACATGATTTGAATATTACCGGTCTCTTCTCGGTGCAGAAAGAGCGTCGCGAATTTTATCAGATACGGGTAAGCGGGATGCCTTACGAATACCAGCTATTTTATAAACTGTCATCAGCCCCTACCATCGAGGGTGTAGATAGCGACCTGAACGAAAGAGGTTTATTGTCTTACATGGGCCGGATTAATTATGGCTTCCGCGATAAATATTTGCTTACCCTCACTACCCGGGTCGACGGATCTTCTAAATTCTCCGGCGAAACCAGCTTGTTTGGCGATACTAAAAAATACGGTTTCTTCCCATCGGCTGCTATTGGCTGGCGCTTAAGTGAAGAAGAGTTTATAAAAGGCATTTCTTTTATTGATAACCTGAAACTGCGTGCCAGTTACGGCCTGACCGGAAACGAAGGCATCGGGGCTTATGCCACGCAAGGATCTCTTAGCCGCACTACTTATGCATTTGGCAATACCGGGGCTTTTGGCTATCGTCCTAATGCCTTGGTTAACCCCGATTTGCGGTGGGAAACAACCGCCACTACCAACGTTGGTTTAGATTATGGCTTCTGGGATAACCGGATTTCGGGTTCTTTGGAAGTATACCGGCAAAATACCTACGACCTGCTAATGCCGCGTAACCTGCCCTGGACCAGTGGTTACGGTAGTATATTGCAAAACGTAGGAAAGAGCCGAAATACCGGTATCGAGTTTGCAGTTTCTACGGTAAATATTGATATGGGCGCCAATGGTTTTAAATGGACCACTGATTTAAATCTTAACTCAAACAAAGAAGAAATTGTAGAAATATACAGTGGTAAAAACGATGATATAGGCAGCTTGTATTTTATTGGTAAGCCGTTAACTGTTTATTACGATTACGAAAAATTAGGCATCTGGCAAACTGACGAAGCTGATGAGGCCAGAAAGTTCAAGCAGAATCCGGGCGAAATAAAAGTAAGAGACCTGAATAATGACGGTGCAATTACCGCCAACGACCGCAAGATTCTGGGTTCCGATATTCCGGACTGGTCAGGTGGTATTACCAACCGTTTCAGCTATAAAGGCATCGATTTGTCGTTCTTTATTTTCACCCGCCAGGGTGGTATGATCCGGAGTAACTTATATACCAGTGGTATTAATGCCTTAGCGGGTCGTTACAATAACCTGGATGTAGATTACTGGACGCCAACTAACCCAACGAATGATCATCCGCGGCCAAACCAAAACCAGGAGTTTCCGCTGTATGACCGTACCCTCTCTTACTTTGATGGCTCTTTTACAAAAGTAAGAAATATTACCTTGGGTTATAATGTACCTGCAATCATTACCGAAAAAGTGAAAATGGGCTCGTTGCGCATTTATGCCAGCGCTCAGAATCCTTTTATCTTCTCTAAATACGGCGACAACCTGGATCCGGAACAAGCACGGGGCAGAAGCGATAACCGGGAACAAACAAACGAAATAGGCATTGGAACGCCTTCCGTTCGTTCGGTTATTTTTGGAGTAAATGCTAAGTTTTAATTTAAAATTGGTTTAAACAAAATGAAAAAGATATTAATATTAACCTGCTGTTTGGCCTTCTTTAGCCAGTCGTGTCAGGATGTTCTGAAAGAAGAAATTGTATCGGGTATTACCCCGGCTTATTACGAGACGGCCGGTGGTTTTGAGGATGCGGTAAAAGCAACTTACCAACCACTCCGTACCTGGTATGGTACCCAGCGGGGCTTTACCCTCACGGTTTTTGGTACCGATACCTATACCCGGGGTGCCGACGGCGGGTACAAGTATGTAAATGATTACACGCCTAGCTTAAATTCCGGGGTTGATTATTTCCGGGATTTATGGAACGACTTTTACCGGGCTATCAACACCGCCAATACCGTAATTGACCGGGCTCCGGCAGCTAACCTAGCAGAAAATATAAAAGCAATTCGGGTTGCGGAAGCTAAATTTTTAAGAGCACACTATTATTTTATTCTGGTACAAACCTTTGGCCCGGTGCATCTTACTTTAGAGGAAACAACTAAAATTGAAACCACCGCCAGCCGGACACCAGTTAAAGAAGTGTATGATGCCATTGTAAAAGATTTGGAAGATGCCATCGCAGCTTTACCGGCTACGCAGCCCAACTACGGCCGGGCTACCAAACCAGCTGCCGAGCACATGCTGGCCAAAGTGTTGTTAACCCGGGCCGGCCAGCCAAGCGCAGCCAAGCCTGATGATTACCAGCGGGCTGCCGACTTGGCAAAAAAAGTTATATCGGGTTATAATTTTAAGTTGCTGCCTAATTTTGCCGATATTTTCAACCAGGCTCGTCAGGAACACGAAGAAGTTATCTGGGCAGTGCAATATACCAACGACCTTATCACAAACGGAGACGGTAACAGCGGCCACTTGTTCTTCCTGATGGAGTACGACGCTGGCCATAAAGGAACCATGCGCGACGTAGCCAACGGTCGGCCATTTAAGCGCTTTAAACCAACCGTTTATACCCTGGATTTATTCGACCGCACCAAGGACTCCCGTTACAATGGTTCTTTCAAACAAGTGTTTTATGCGAATAACCCGGCTACCCTGGCTCCGGGCATGAAAATTGGCGATACCGCTATTTGGGTAGCTCCTACGAATATTTCGGCGGAATTTAAAGCCAAAAAGAACTACCGAATTATTGACCGGGCAGAAGTTTTATCGCCTGGTAATTACCGGTATTTCCCCAGCCTGAGCAAATTTTTAGACCCGCTCCGGCCATCGGTCGCCGATGAACGGGGCTCCCGGGATTTTATGGTGGCGCGGTTAGGCGAAACGTATTTAATTGCGGCCGAAGCCTTACTTAAATCAAATAAAGCCGACGAAGCAGTGACTTATATAAATACGTTGAGGAAACGGGCTGCGCTGCCGGGAAAAGAAAAAGAAATGGAAATAACGGTTAACCAGCTAAACATGGACTTTATACTGGATGAAAGAGGCCGGGAATTATTAGGTGAAATGGATCGCTGGTTCGATTTGGTAAGAACTGGCACCTTAATTGAACGGGTAAAAAAGTATAATCCGGAAGGAGCGGCCAATGTGCAACCTTTTCACGTTTTGCGGCCCATACCAAGCGACCAGATAGACCGTTCCGGCGGCCCCTCGGTCTTTAATCAGAACAAGGGCTATTAATTCCGTGCCCTTTTAATATATCCGGGGGATAACAATGTGTTTATCCCCCGGATATATTAAATATATTGCTACTTTAATGTAGTTATAAAATTAGCCACAAAATCAAAATTCAGATACTTACTTTATCCTATGTCCTCAGAAATATCACGTAGAAAATTCATTTCCCATCTTGGTTTGGCCGCTCTGGCGGTACCGGTTTTAGCTTGCGGTGCCACGGCAAATGCT
>JAQBNV010000093.1 GCA_028288395.1 Adhaeribacter sp.
CGGTCGTAAACAATATTAAATTTTACGCCCTGGGGTAAGCCGCCGGAAACCGTTTCCATCTTTTTCTTAACATTTGCAATCACCTCGGCAGCATTCTCGCCGTAACGCATTACCACAATGCCGCCCACGGCTTCTCCTTCGCCGTTGATATCAAAAATACCGAGGCGGCTTTCTCCGGTCATTTGTACCGTGGCAATATCCCGCACCATTACCGGTATCGTATTCTGGGTTTTGAGGGGTATATTTTCAATTTCGGCGGCAGATTTCAGGTAACCGGTGGTTTTAACCACGTAACCGATGTCGCTCATCTCAAATTTGCGTCCCCCACTCTCGTTGTTGTTGGCACGCACCGCGGCTATTACTTCCGGAACCGATAAATTATAATAGGTCAGCTTATTTGGGTCTACCGTAATCTGGTATTCTTTCTGAAAACCGCCGAAAGAAGCAATTTCACTCACTCCTTTCACATTCTGCAACGCAAACTTCACGTACCAGTCCTGGATGGCTCGCTGTTCGCCTAAATCCATACCGGGGGCATCCAAAGTGTACCACAAAATATGCCCTACCCCGGTACCATCCGGTCCCAAAGTAGGAATAGCGCCTTCAGGCAGTAACCGGCCGGCATAATTAAGGCGCTCCAATACCCTTTCCCGCGCCCAGTAAATATCGGTTTGGTCCTCAAAAATAATATAGATGAAACTCATGCCAAACATAGAGGACCCCCGCACATATTGCACCTGAGGAAGGCCCTGTAAGTTATTTACCAGCGGGTAGGTAATTTGATCCTCAATAATCTGCGGACTGCGGCCCATCCACTCCGTAAAAACAATAACCTGGTTTTCCGATAAATCCGGGATGGCATCCACCTTATTAATGCTCACTGAATATAATCCCCAACCGAACATACCGGCCGCCGCCAGCAGCACAATCATGCGGTTACGGAGGGAAAATGATATTAATTTGCCTATCATAGAAGAAGAAATTATCCTCCCGGATTATGCAGCCGGGAGGAATTATGTAAGAATTAATGCTGATCGCCGGGCTGATGCTGGTGCTCGCCGGTAGTGGCTTTTTCCAGGTTCATGCCGCATTCGGGGCATTTACCGGGCTTTTGGGAAATTACTTCCGGGTGCATCGGACAGGTATAAGTAAGGCCGGCAACTTTCTGGTTTACTTCGGTCTGGTCTTTCTGCTGATTAGTGGTTTCGCCGCTGTTGCAGCCAACAATTAAGGTTAAGCCCAAGGCGGCTACTCCCGTCTTTAAAAAATACTTTTTCATGTGTAGCGATAAGTTAAATAAATAAAAAAAATACTTCCCGGGCATTCATTATCAATCCGGTAAGCAATACCGGTGAAAACAAATTAACTTACAGGGATACTTAGAACCGGACGTACCTGGGCCTAAACCTATTTCGGAAAGCAAAACAAAATGCCGGAAAGATGTTTAAAGGGCGAAACAGCCTGAACTGAAGCCGACATGACCCATCTTTCCTGAAAAAAATGAAAACTTAGAAGGTTAATCTGGGGAGCCAGGCCGGTGTAGAATGGGCATTTGCTCCAAAAAGAAAGGGAACTAAATAATAAAACTTTGATGTAAAATGCCGATAAATCTGCCCGATGCGGGCGGAGGCAAGGTAAAGTGCGGGATTGTTTCCAGAATAGCCGGCCGGATACTTTCGGTAAAGCTCGGATAAGTTAATGGCGCTTTCAGGAATTTAGCCGTTGGATTAGTAGCGGCAGTAAAGGTAGTTTGGGAAGCAAGGCCCCGCTGCATTACACAGGTTAAATCCGGACAAGGTTTACTCGCTTCGGCAGCCGGGGTGTCGCAGCAACAGCCTGGAGCGGCGAATAGATTGATGGCTTGGCTACGCTCCTCTTCACAATGGGGTTCACGCACGCTGAAGCCCATAGAACCCAATAAAAGGGCTACTACTAAGCTGAGGTGAATAAATTTTTCCATTGCCTTCATGTGGCGCAAAATATTTAATTATTATACCAAGCGGTAGCAACCCATCCAGGTTGGTTACGACTGTAATGCCAGTTCACAAAATTAGAGATATTTTATTTACCAGACTTATATAATTTTAGATTAATGTTATAAAAAACGGTTTGTCTTTCTTTCGGTTTTCCTGTTTTAAACCGCAATAATTATTTTTGATAAATAGTTTATCCGGATAAAGTACCAACCTGAAATTTAAATAAATGTAAGATAGTCGCTTACATTTATTTACCCGATAGGTGCCCATATAAGCGGCCGCCGCATTTAGTTCTCAGGACTAAAGCCGACTAAATTTATAAACTTTATAAGGAATTATTATTTCCCAAAATACGTATCTTTGTAAATAAGATAAAGTTTAAATTTAAATAAAAGTATTATGGCTTTTGATGTCCAAGGTAAATTGCACGAAATATTTGATGAGACCCAGGTAAGTGATAAATTTCGCAAAAGAGAATTTGTGCTGGAAATTCCGGATGGTTCTTATACCCAATACATAAAGTTTCAGCTTACCCAAGATAAGTGCAACGCACTGGATGCCTTTAAAGTAGGGGACGAAGTAAAAGTTAACTTTAATTTATCAGGCAAGCCTTTTACTAAAAATGGCACCACCATGTACTTTACCAACCTGAGTGCCTGGCGCATCGAAAGTGCAGCGGGTGCTGCCCCGGCCAATACGGGCAATAACAACGGTAACTTCCGGGCTGCCCCGGCTGCGCAACCGGCCGCCAGTACCTTCCTGGCCGATGAAGCAGACAATGATCTTCCTTTTTAATAGCAAAAGTAAACAGCTAAATTTAACGCGGGCCGCCAGGCCCGCTTTTTTTTGCCCTTGTTTAAAATAATTCCCCATGCTTAAGCGAATAAACCAGGAGAAAACTTTAAAATAGTTTTATGGTATATTCCTTGCAGACCGTTTACCAGTCTGCTTTTAACCCAGAGATGCCTGTAATTTTATACTTTATGAAAAACAAAATAGTAGTTATAACCGGCGGCAGCAGTGGCATTGGCAAAGTAACCGCCCTGGAACTAGCACGAATGGGCGCGCAGGTGGTTATAGTTAGCCGCGATGAAACCCGCGGCCGCGCTGCCCTGGCCGAAATAAAATATGAAACGAATAATCAGGAAGTCTTTTTTATTCCTTGTGATTTATCGCGGATGGCGAATGTTAAATTACTGGCCCTGGAAATTCAGAATCGTTTTGATAAAATAGATGTTTTGATAAACAATGCCGGTATCTTGCCGGGCAAGCACACCCTAACCCCTGAAGGATACGAACTGTGCTGGGCCACTAATTATTTATCCGGGTTTTTGCTTACCAACCTGCTGTGGCAGCAACTATTGAATGCTGAAGCTGCCCGTATTATAAATGTGTCGTCGGAGGCGCACCGGTTAGGCCAATTAGATTTTAACCAACCCCACGCATCTAAAAACTATTCTTCTTTTACGGCTTACTGCGACTCTAAACTGGCCAATATATTATTTACCTATGAGCTGGCCCACCGCCTGGAGCTTACCAATATTACAGCCAATTGCCTGCACCCGGGTGTAATTGCAAGTAACTTCGGCACTACTTCTTTCGGCTTTCTCAAATGGCTTTTCCGGATTGGCCGGCCTTTTATGCAAAGTGTAAACAAAGGAGCTGAAACGGTTATTTATCTGGCTACTTCGCCGGAAGTGGCAGGCGTAACAGGTAAATATTTTAAAAAGAAAAAAGTTGCAAAATCCGGTAAAGGCACCTACAATCCTACCCTTTCCCGCCGGTTGTGGCGTTTTAGTGCGGCCCAAACCGGTTTTCAGGCCGAACCAGACGAAGATGAAATAGAAGTATAATGACGGAATTAGAAATATTAATTTCTCAGGGAGAAGGCGAGCGGCTGGAATTTAAAAAAACCATCCCCCACCCCGATAAAATCGCCCGGACCCTGGCTGCCTTTGCAAATACCCGCGGTGGTATTATATTGGTAGGGGTGCTGGACAATGGCAAAATATGCGGCATTGATCCGGAAGAAGAGAAACATAGCCTCATGAAAGCCGCCGACTTTTATTGCGACCCGCCCGTGCGGCTATTTTTTAAAGAGGAAGAACACGAACAAACATTAACCGTTTTAAAAACCCTGGTGCCGGAAAGTTTGAATAAGCCCCACCGGGCCAAAGTGAAAGAAGACGACTGGCGCGCCTATGTGCGGGTTAAGGACGCATCGGTACAAACGAGCCAGCTGGTGCTGCATTCGCTCCGGGCCGAAGAAAAAACAAAGCCACCTTACGAACCGCTGCACCGGCAGGAAATTTTGCTACTGCAGCAATTACAAAAGCAACCCCGCCTAACCTTAAACCAATTTATGAACCTGGCTAACATTTCGAAACGGCGCGCTTCGCGCCTGTTAGTAAACCTGGTGCTGCAAGGCCTCATCCGCCTGCATGATAAAGAAAAAGAACCGTATTATACGCTAAGCTAATCTTTACCGGCCCGGAAACTGAATGGTGGTGGAAGGCATCTTATCGGTAAGCACTTCTACCCGCCCATCCGGATAAATATACTGCACGGGATGGCCATTATTATACGTCACCGTTTTTTCGGGAGCGCCCTGCTTATCAAAATAAACCCAATCGCCAAACCAGTAATAATGGGTTTTATCTTCTAATATTTCTACCCGGGCCAGGCCTTTATTCGCTACCAGGCCGTTTTCGTGGTAAAAAGTAACGTCTACCAACCGTTTGTCACCTTCCCAGGTATATTTTTCCTCCATTCGCAGGTTACCTTCCGGATAAAAATATTTCCACTCCTTCACCTGCTTGCCGTGATCAAAGCGGCCATAACAAATCAGGCGACGGCCGTGCGATCGATCGAGGTATTTCCATTTACCATGATGCATCGCATTTTTATCGTAACGGTTTATAATTATACCTTTCAGAAACTGCGCCTGCACCGGAACTTTACTTCCCAAGAGCAGTAGCAGCGCTATCCCTAAAACCTTTTTCATGCTTATATAAATAAATAGATTTAATTCCAGATACGTTAAAGCTTCCTTTCTCCTCCCCTTTTATCGGATAACGGTAAATACAAAACAGAAAGTCCCGCTGGTATTAATAAACGGGACTTCCTGCGATAAATTTTATCCGGCCTTAATCATAGGATTTTTTCTTTTCCTGCTTTTCAGCTTTTTTTTCTTTTGCCGTTTTCAGAGGTTTCTTTTTATCTTCTTTGCGGGCATCTTGTGCTTTAGCCATAACCTTAATTATTTTTTGTTAAACGATAAATTAAATAAACACTTTGTACGATAACAACTATAAATCAATAAGCCTTATTGTAATGTTTTTGCGCCTGGCTGAATAATGGCCAAGGTTAAAAAAAATTAACCAGATTATTTAAATATACACTTCCTCTTTAACCAAAGCAATAAATAAAATCTAAAATTAGCAAAAATTAATTTTGGAACTAGCGGGTGAAATGTAAATATTAAACCTTATACTCGTTGCCTGATTTACGTATGAAACATAAAGCTTTGAAATATTTTTATTTTGAGGCTGCCTAAAAGAATATTTACCTGTTTAAATTAATGTATGAGTGAAACCAAAAAGCCCCGGGCGGCCGCAGCCAGGAAAAGCAATGCTGACCCGGCTAAAAATAAAAAAATCTTTGTGCTGGATACTTCGGTTATTCTTTACGACCACAGTGCCATCGAACATTTTCAGGAACACGATGTCGCCATTCCGATAACGGTACTGGAAGAATTAGATAATTTTAAAAAAGGCAACGAAATCAAAAATTTTGAAGCCCGGGAGTTTATCCGGTTTATCGATAAGCTGTCGAACGAAATGATGTTACAAAACTGGTTGCCCATCAACGGTTCGGCCAAAGGCAACTTCAAAGTACTTATGATTCAGGCGGCCCGGGTCGATGCCGAAAAAATATTCGGCGAGAAAAAGGCCGACCACAAAATATTAAACTCGGCGCTGCAGTTGCAGCACGAAAACCCCGAGCGCAAGGTAATACTGGTAACCAAAGACATAAACTTACGCCTGAAAGCGCGGGCTCTGAACCTGCACGCCGAAGATTATGAAACCGGCAAGGTGCAGAATGTGAATAATTTATATACCGGCAACGATATTTTAGAAGATGTTTCGCCGGAAGCCATTGACGAGTTGTACGATCACGGGCGTTGCGAAAGCAGTGCCGTTTTACCCGAACCACCTACCGACAACCATTATTTCGTGCTCAAAAGTTACCGCAATTCGATTCTGGCCTATTTTAACCCAGCCCAAAAAAGAATAGACCGGGTAGATAAATTGATGGCTTATGGCATAAAGCCCCGGAGTGCCGAACAAACTTTTGCCCTGCACGCCATCCTGAACCCTAATATCAGGCTGGTTACCATCCAGGGCATGGCGGGCACCGGTAAAACCCTGCTGACTTTGGCCGGAGCGCTGGAACAACGCCGCGAATACAAGCAGATTTACATGGCCCGGCCCATTGTGCCGCTCAGCAATAAAGATATTGGTTACCTGCCCGGCGACATTAAGTCGAAGCTGAACCCCTATATGGAACCGCTCTGGGATAATCTCAAATTTATTCAGAACCAGTTTCCGGAATCTTCGAAAGAAAACCAGAAAATAAAAGAACTGGTAGAACAGGAAAAACTCATGATTACGCCCCTGGCGTATATCCGGGGCCGCAGCTTATCCAATATTTTCTTTATTGTTGACGAAGCCCAGAACCTGACACCGCACGAAATTAAAACCATTATTTCGCGGGCCGGCGAAAATACCAAAATTGTTTTTACGGGCGATATTTACCAGATAGATACACCTTACCTCGATACCCAGAGCAACGGTTTATCGTATTTAATCGACAAAGCCAAAGATCACCACCTGTACGCCCACATCACCTTACTGAAAGGGGAGCGCTCAGAACTGGCAAATCTGGCCAACGAACTACTTTAAATTAGATACCCTAAAAAGCCGGCCCGAAACCGGCTTTTCTTAGGCTTACTCAAGGCCCAGGCCGTATCGTTCGCGTAAAATATTCAGGTGGTGCCGTTCGTGAGCGGCCGAGATAATAATGAGTGCTTGCGCCGAAACCAGGTTATTATTAACCAGGCCGGTGCGTTCCAGCATGGCAGGGCTCATTCCCCGGAACAAAGCCAGGTGCGAGAGCCGCATCAACTTATATTCTTCCAGCAAACTGGCTAAGGTACGCTGATTGAAGTTGGCCTGCTGCACGTAAGCATTTTCATCAAAACCTGGTAACGACTGGCTTTCCTGGCGACTGATGCATAAACTCCGGTAAGCAAAAATGCGCTCAGTATCAATTAAATGGCCCATTACTTCTTTGATGCTCCATTTACCCGGGCCGTAAGCGTACAAGGCTTCTTCTTCGGTTAAACCTTGCAATAAATTTTGTAACGCTTCGGCTTGTTGATCCATCATTGGGAAAACGTCAGTGTCGGGCAATTGGGAAATATACCGGCTAAAATACGCCGGATAAGGGCCGGTCTGGTTTTTGGTTAGTACTTGCATATAATGGAGGAGCTAAAATATATT
>JAQBNV010000147.1 GCA_028288395.1 Adhaeribacter sp.
AATCAGGTTTTTTTTGATTAATTCGCTGGCGTAACGCCGGGTAACTTTTTCCAATACCTCCACGGGGGTGGTGCGGGGATTGATTTTTACTCCGCCTTTGGCACCGCCAAAGGGTACGTCAACCAGGGCGCATTTAAAGGTCATAAGGGTTGCGAGCGCAACTACCTCGTCTTCGTCTACGTGCATGCTGTACCGGATGCCGCCTTTGGTGGGCAGTTTGTGGTGGCTGTGCTGCGCCCGTATGCCTTCAAAAACAATTACTTTCCCGTCTACTTCTACCGGAAAGTTTACTTTATAAACGCTGTTGCAAATTTTAATTTGTTCTAAAATACCCGGGTCCAGGTTGGTGTGCCGGGCGGCTTCATCGTAATAATGATGGACACTGTTTAAAAATTGTTTACCCTGATTTTCTTCCTTCATAGTACATTTGGGTTTATTGGTGGTACGTATAAAACGGTTTGCTGCCCGGATAGTTATAAAGCCGGCCAACCTGCGTCCTGGCTAAGTAGAGATGATTCGGAAGGTACTTAATTCCTGCTTATATCTTGCAATTTGTACGTAAAATCTGGTAATTTCGTGTAACCTCGGCCTGCGGTCCGTATAGACCACCGAATTTGTATACTTACTCTGTTCCCTTTTCTATTTATGGAGAAAGCGCCCTCATCGAGCCAATATCCTGATAAAACAATTCTAAAATCGGAAGCCTATTCTATCCTGCCCGACCGGGTGGTGCAGGGGCGCTATGAAGCCAGGGCCTTGTCGCCAACCAGAATTTCTTCAAATTATGAGTCTCCGGCCGATAGGCATAAATCGCCGCTCCTCTATTTTAAATTCAGCCTGAACGGTTTTGATAATGAAATGGAGTGGGGGAAGAATCACCAACTGATATGCTTTGCCCCGGACGGGCTTTGTGAATCACCGGTAATTACTTTTGGCCAGCAATTTATTCATACCGTCAGCATTCCAACGGATTCTTTTCTTTTGCCCCGGTCAAGTCTTCGGTTACGGCTGGACCTGCGGGAGGTCCTGGCTTCCTTTCGGCAATCTGGCTACTTTACTACATTTAACGGTGATAAAATTTACCGGCGCGATTTTAAAGGCGTATTTGTAGCCGGCAGTATATTGCCTTTGTCTTGGAATTTTGATCGCCTGGCTTTCCAGAAAGACATGCAGTTACACGATGCCAACGGCGACGGTATTTACGAAATTAACCTCCAGTTAAACCCGCCCATCCGCCAGGAGGGTGCTACCCGGCAATGGAAATTAACCACCAATATTTCGGAATACCCGGTTTATAAACCGGAACAGGTATTGTTGGAAGCCCTATATAATCTTTCGCTGGAAGAAATGGTAAAAGACGTGGAGCCGGATAATACTTTCCGGACCGGCCTGGAGTGGGACGGTGTCTGGACCCGGGATGTGAGCTATAGTACCCTGTTGTCCATGGCCATTTTAAGACCCGATATTGCCCGCAACAGTTTACTGCAAAAAGTTAAAAACGAACGCATTATTCAGGATACCGGTACCGGTGGTGCTTACCCGGTATCTACCGACCGCGTGATATGGGCCGTGGCGGCCTGGGAAATTTACCTGGTAACCGGTGATGCGGATTGGTTGCATACGGCGTACCCCATTATCAAAAATTCGGTTAATGATGATGCGCAAAATGCCTACGACCCCGAAACGGGCCTGGTGCGCGGCGAGTCCTCTTTCCTGGATTGGCGCGAACAAACCTACCCGGACTGGATGCAACCCGCTGATATTTATGATTCTTTTTGTTTAGGTACCAACGCGGTGCATTACCAGACCAACGTGGTTTTGGCCCGGATGGCCGAAATATTGCAGGACAAATCCGCCACCGAAAAATACCAGCGCCAAGCCGAAAAAATAAAGAAAAGTATAAACGAATATTTCTGGCAACCCGATAAGAATTATTACGGGCAATATTTGTACGGCCGGATCTTTAAAACTTTATCGCCGCGGGCCGAGGCTTTGGGTGCCGCCCTTTGTGTATTATTTGATATAGCTGATCCGGAAAAACAGCGGCAACTGGTTCAAAACATGCCCCTGAATGATTTCGGTATTCCGTGTATTTATCCACAAGTCCCAGACATTCCGGCTTACCACAACAATGCCGTCTGGCCATTTGTCCAGGCTTTCTGGTCCCTGGCCGCGGCCAAATCAGGTAATGAAAAAGCCTTGCTGCAAAGCCTTTCGGACATATATCGGCCGGCGGCCTTGTTTCTCACGAATAAAGAAAATTTTACAGCGACCGACGGCGATTTTTCGGGCACCCAAATAAATTCAGACCAAATGTTATGGAGCTTGGCTGGCCACCTGGCGCAGGTTTATAAAATATTATTCGGGCTGCATTATGAGCCGGAAAAACTGGTGTTTAAACCTTTTGTGCCGAGAGCATTGGGTAAATACCATAATCTCACTAATTTCCGGTACCGCCAGGCCCATCTTGATATCTATATTACGGGTTACGGCAACCGAATAAATTCTTTCCATTTAAATAATCAGTTGCTGGATTACCCCGAAATTCCGGCTATACTAACGGGCAAAAATATTATCCGCATAACGCTTACCGGGAATACGCCCGAAGCTGAAGAAAAAATAAATATGGCACCGCCGGCTTTTTCGCCGGCTACACCGCAAGTAGTTTTAGCGAATAAGATGCTTTCCTGGTCCGAGATACCCGAAGCGCAATATTATAAAATCATACATAATGGTGAGGAGACTGGTATTACGCGGCAGCCACAGATAAGTATTTCGCCGACTGCATTCGGCGAGTACCAGATTATAGCGGTTGATGCGCAGCACTTGGCGTCTTTTGCGAGTGAACCGGTTTGGGTGGCGCCGGAGCAGGCAATTTACAAGCCAACTTCTTTTCAAGAGGAAAGTGAAATAACCAGTATTGGCTATACTGGAATCGGGTTTGTAGAAATCAGTCGGGAAAAAAATATAGAAGTAAGCTTTAATATTTTTGTGCCGGGGCCCTGCCTTTATGCCCTGGATTTCCGGTACGCCAACGGAAGCGGACCAATTAGTACTCAAAACAAATGTGCTTTCCGTACTCTCCGGCGGGGAGATGCCTTTATAGGTACAGCTGTTTTTCCCCAACGCGGCGATCACCAGTGGTCTAACTGGGGCTTTAGCAATGTTATAACAGCCCGGCTATCGGCCGGGGAACACGTTGTTACTTTGCGGCTGGAGCCACCTAATGAAAACATGCATGGGGAAGTGAACCTGGCCTTACTGGATTATTTGCGGCTTACCCAAATCAAAGATTAAAACACTGGCTCTATTGCCGAAAATATTTATCAAAAAAATGGCCCCGTGCAAGAGGCGGGGCCAGTAATATTTAATGGGAGTGGCGGGCGTTGCTGTAATTTAGCAGGTAAAAAATGCCTACCTGGCCCAAGCTATTTTTAACGGTATTGCGGGGAGGTACATCATTGATATTGTTCAGGCCAAATAACCACCGTACATCGGCTCCTAAACCCGAACTACTCACAAAACTGAGACCAGCCGCAAGCGAAAAATCAACTGCTTCGTAGTTTTCTTTTATATTCAATTTATTGTCGTCCTGGTCTTGCCGTTTAGCTCCCGCCAGGAAGCTAATCTGGGGGCCTGCCTGTAACCGGAAGCCATCGCCAAACATAAACTGGCCCAGAACTGGCACCGCAATATAATTTACGTGATGTTTGATATCAGCATTATGTACCTTTCCACCCTGGTTTGAATACAGCAATTCCGGTTGAATGGCAAATTGCTGGGTTATATGGATATGGGCCAGGGCTCCTGCGTGCAAGCCTAGTTTATAATCATAAACATCCTGG
>JAQBNV010000153.1 GCA_028288395.1 Adhaeribacter sp.
ATCATGAAGATAGGTCGATAACTGCCTCAGGCTAAAGGCGATGGGTACCTGGAAAGTTGCCTTATCGAAATAAAAATTTTACAGTAACAATTTAGTTGGTTAATAACTGAGAAGCCGGCATACGCCGGCTTCTCAGTTATTAACCAACTAAATTGTTACTTATCTAAGCGCGGTCAGCCACGGGGCTGTAATCCCGTTTGGTTTTGCCAATATAAATCTGACGGGGACGACCAATTGGTTCTTTGTTCAGGCGCAATTCTTTCCATTGGGCAATCCAGCCCGGCATCCGGCCCATGGCAAACATTACCGTAAACATTTGACTGGGTAAACCAATTGCCTTGTAAATAATACCGGAGTAAAAATCTACGTTCGGGTATAATTTCCGCTCTACAAAATACGGATCCTGCAGGGCTGCTTGCTCAAGCTCCTTGGCAATGGTTAAGGCCTGGTCTTTTACACCCAGGTTATTCAGAATATTGTCGCAGGCCGCTTTTATTATTTTAGCCCGTGGATCAAAGTTTTTGTAAACCCGGTGACCGAATCCCATTAATCGGAAAGGGTCATTTTTATCCTTAGCTTTTTCCAGCCACTTTTGCGAATTGCCACCATCTGCTTTTATCGCCTCCAGCATTTCTATTACCTCTTGGTTGGCGCCACCATGTAAAGGTCCCCACAAGGCATTAATGCCGGCCGAAATAGAAGAATATAAGCTGGCGTGCGAAGAACCAACCAAACGCACAGTAGAGGTAGAACAATTCTGTTCGTGGTCGGCGTGCAGTATTAATAATTTATTTAAAGCATCTACTACTACCGGGTTTACTTCGTAAGCCTGGCCTGGAGCAGAAAACATCATATGCAGGAAATTAGTGTAATAATCGAGGCCTTCCTGCGGCTGGTTCAGTGGCTGGCCTTTTCCGTGGTTATACACCCAGGTAGAAAGCGTCGCAATCTGGGCAATAAGCCGGATAATATTTAATTCGATTTGTTCTTCGGTTTGATTTGGTTCTACTGATTCGGGGTAAAAAGCTGTCAGAGAACTTACCAAAGCTGATAAAATACCCATGGGGTGGGCAGTAGTAGGGAAACCCGCGAGAATTTTTTCCAGACCGGCGGGTAATTGGCTGTGTTGGCTAATCTGATCGCTGAATGATTTAAGCTGAGTTTCGGTAGGAAGTTCACCGTAAATAAGCAGGTAAGAGACTTCTAAAAAGTTTGACTTCTCGGCTAATTGTTCGATAGGGTAGCCGCGGTAATGTAAAATTCCATCCTCTCCATCCAGAAAAGTAATAGCACTGGTAGTAGCACCGGTGTTTTTATAACCTGAATCTAAGGTTACATATCCGGATTTAGCGCGCAGTGATGATATATCTATGGCTTTTTCATTTTCAGTACCTACTTTAACAGGCAATGGATAAGATTTGCCTTCAATGATTAGTTCAGCGGTGTCAGACATATTTATGATTAGGGTTAAGATCTTTTCAGTATTCTTCCAGGAAGCGAAATTATGTAAATATGCAGAAAGATGAAATGAATTGTTTATTTAAGCAGCATTTAATTTAACATTAATTACAGGCATCCGGTAAAAATGCCTTGTTTTTAATAAACTTCATCTTTTAGTTAATAGTTGCCCACTATTTTATATTTCTCTATCAACTCACGTCTCTTCCTCATTAAACTTCTTTTTATAGTATAGGACAGTTTAAATTCTATATTTAACAAATACACCAATGTTTTATTATCTATTTAGAATATGAGTTCATATTTTGACTCATATTTAAGTAAATGAACATTTTTTTAGAGATTTGATATAAAATTTAATGTCTAAAATAAGATAAAGTTGTCATCGTAAAATTAATTTCTTGCAAAATATTAATTTAATGGTGTTAAAAAGCAGTTTAAAAATTTAAATATTTAAAATTAATCTGTAAAAATAAAAAATATATATTTTTTTAAATAGATGAGGCTAATTATTAACTAGTTTTATAGATTTACGCATATAAATTTATGTTTAGGTATGTAAAATCGGGGAGTTTAGCTAAAATGTTTATTAATAATAAACCAAATGACTTAAATTTTACACCTGCCTTAAATCAAGATGTTAAACCGATAAAGCAAACTCATTTACCATGAAAAAAAAACATTTACTCCATTCATTGCTTTTTTCCGCTTTTGCCATCCAGGTATCAGCCCAGCACACCGATTCTGCTGCGACTACAATTATGCCTACCGCTGCTGCTGCTACGGAAACTGAAAATGCCACTGCTGGTAGCTTTTCAGTAAATGGTTATGTAGATGCTTATTATTTTAGTAACCTGAACAACCCACAATCGGGATTAAACCGGGGCCGGATTTTTGATCTGCCATCAAATAATTTTTCTTTGGGTCTGGTTCAAACCATATTCACTTATTCCAACGGCAGATCAAAAGTAGTGGCCGATTTAACTTACGGACCGAATGCTGATTTAGGAAATTTTGGCAATTACCGTAGCCTAAATACGAACCAGGAAAACATTACCTCTTCTTCCTTTGCCATCAAACAAGCATATTTAAGTTATAACCTCACCGATAAACTAGCTTTTACCATTGGGCAGTATGGTACCCATATTGGTTATGAACTAATAGATGCGCCATTGAACTTCAATTACAGCTTGTCTTATTTATTTGGTAACGGTCCTTTTTATCATACCGGTGCTAAGTTAGATTACGCTGTGAGTGAAAAACTGGGTTTGATGTTAGGCGTAGTAAACGGATGGGATATGTTGATGGATTTAAATAAAAAGAAATCTATAACTGCACAGGTTCACCTCGTACCAGTTGAGGGATTTCATTTTTATGCCAACTATATTGGCGGTGATGAACACGGCGGCAAATCTTATTTTGGCGATATCAACGGTTCTAAAACCAACTTATGGGATTTAACAACTTCTTTTCAGGCATCCGATAAATTCAAACTAGGTCTGAATGCAGCTTACGGCGATTACAATACCGGCGCTGTAGTTAAAGACGATACCGACCCGTACTCCGAAAATGCTACCTGGAAAGGGGCAGCCGTTTATTTAAATTTCGCAGCTACCGATAAATTTGGTTTAGGTTTCCGGGCCGAACGCTTCGAAGATCCCAGTGGTGTTCGGTATTTCGGTCCTTTTAAAGGAAATGAGTTTACCTTAACCGGGGATATAAAACTGGCAGACGGCCATTTTAACATGAAACCAGAGTTGCGCCTGGATACCTCTAAAGATGATTATTTTGAAGATGCGAATGGTAACCTGAGCAAAAAATCACAATTTACCATAGGCGCCGCCTTTATTTACACCTTCGATTTTGCCGGCAATAGATAAGCAGATTCCTTAATCACACTTGTTCATATTTGTTATCTAACAAAAAAAGCTCTCCGCATCCGGATAAGTCCGGCAGCGGAGAGCTTTTTTTGTTTAAGAAAATTTATTTTAATTCTGGAAGCTTTTCGCAACTTAAACGTTATCGGTTAGCCTTAACAAATTTAGGAGCTAAAATTTTGTCTGGGTTTCAGACGCTATATTTCTAAAGACTTTCCAGGTAAATATTCCGACAACGTTCAGCTTGTTAATTATAAGAACGCCAACCACGAATTATATATTACCCAATGGCAGTATTCAGGTCGGGCAGGCGGCCAAACCGGTGCAGAGTAGCCAGATGCGATTTAAGCGCTTGCCCAAACGTAGGGTTAACCATATAGGGTATCCCAAATTCTTTGGCTGTTTCTTTTACTATGATTGAAATCTGGGGATAATGCACGTGGCAAATACGCGGAAATAA
>JAQBNV010000183.1 GCA_028288395.1 Adhaeribacter sp.
CAGCATGCTTTCGACGTTGCGGGCAATATGTTTGGGGTTCCAGGGCAGGGTAAAAAAAGAATCGAGTTTAGCTTCAAAACCTTTGGGGCCACCGTATAAATTAATCAAACCGGGCATATCGTGGGGAGCAAAAAAAGAGACCTGCCAGGCGTTGGCTTCGCGGTACATATATTCGTAGTACGGGTATTGCGGATTAAAATTTTTTACCCAATCGCCATTTTCCAAACGGCCGCGCATAAACCGGGTCTTCGGGTCAAAAACGTTGCGGTAGTTCCGGGAGCGCGCCATCAGCACCCGGTAATTGGTGGTATCGGCCAGGATGCGGGCCAGTTGCGCGAGAGAATAATCGTCGTAAGCGTATTCCAGCGTTTTAGACACGCCGGCTTTGGCTTTGGTTTCGACGTGCGGCCGGGCAATATCGGGCTCCGAAATATACCCCTTCTGAATATATTCGGTAATATGCGGGCGCGTGCCGCCTTCTACGTTCGCATTCCGGAGCAGCAACTGGTAAACCGATTTTATATCAAAATCGGTAAGTCCGCGCCGGTACGAACCCACAATATAAGGGGCCGCATGGTCGCCGTGAAAGAAAGTTGGAATGAAGCCGGTTTTATCGCCCCGGTCATTTAAAGATTTAATAACATCGGTGGATACTTTAGGCGAAATAATCCCCAGCAGAATGTCTTTATTCCGGTAAGTATCCCACAACGACGGAATGGTATAAAAATTAAAATCAGCTTTCACCACGTTTTTCTTCACGTCGGTATATTCGCCGTTCACGTCGCTGCGCAAGGCTGGCCAGAGAAAAGAGCGGTACAACGAGGTATAAAATAATCCTTTCTGTTTTTCGGTGCCACCCTTCACCTGGATGGTAGACAATAATTTTTCCCAGGTCTGCGTGGCTTCGTTGCGGATTTGTGCAAACGATTTACTTCCGATTTCGGCCACCAGGTTTTGTTTTGCGTTTTGAGTACTTACAAAAGACAAGCCAATGCGCATTTCCACCGGCTGGATATTGCCGTCGGTCAGGCTAATCAGGGCCAGACTTTTGGTTCTATCGGTGCCGGTAATTTCCAGGCTTTTGATTTTATTGTTTAGGGTGGCGTAGAAGAAAATCTTTTCACCGCCCATGTCCTGGAAGCCTTCCACGGCCGCGTCACCGGCCTGGGTAATCTGCCAGTCGCGCACCTGGTTATTGGCTTTGGCTAAGTCAAAAACAATGTGGCGGTCCTGGCCAGCTGGAAAATCGTACCGGTGGAAACCGCAGCGCAGCGTAGACGTGAGGCTGACCTTAATTTTATAATCTTGAAGGAAAACTTCGTAAAAGCCGGGCGCAGCACTTTCGGTATTATGCGAGAACCGGGAACTATATTTATGGTCGGCAGCCGTTTTACCCGCCACGGGCAAAACCGGAATATTGCAGAGGTTCCAGTGACCTTTGTTGGTATGGGTAAAGGAATAAATTACAGTGTCTTCGTATTCGTAGCCGGCACCGGAACCATACTCGGTCATGGGGCTTAACTGCACCAAGGCGTTGGGCAGCGAACTGCCCGGAAATACCAGTCCGGCCCAGGACCGCCAGCCATCCGGCAGCTGATAGCCCAATATTTCGGGATCCGTCAGCGGCGCAGTGCCGATGAACGGGTTTACATATTGACCCAACGGTCCGGGTTTGCCGGTACCTTTGTCAGAGGAGGAACTACCCGCCGGAATACAGGCATAAATGGCCATTAAAAGCAACAACCCGAATAAAAACTTATATTTTTTCATACGCATATTTATTACCTATTGGCATGGCCATTATCTACCCATCATTCCTCCGGCAAAATATTCCAAGGCAACACCAGGACCTGAGTTAATTCCAGGTTATGCCTAATACCAGCAGCCGGCAAAAATCTTTATTCTGAATAAAAAATAGAAAACAAAAAGGTTGATGCCTAAATAAATCAGGAACCAACCCTTTCGGTATAATTTAAGCTAACAGCTTCGGGTTCTCCTGGTAGGTTTTCCAGAGCAGTTCGCCGAATAATGTATTGGCCCAGGCAAACCACGACCGGGTAAATTTAGTTGGATCATCTTTGTGAAACGATTCGTGCATGAAACCGGTGCCGCCGTGCGTTTTCTTCAGCGTTTCGATGCAGCTTTTTATTTCCTGGTTATCGTTGCTGGTAAGTGCCTGCATGGTTATGCTCATTGGCCAAATCATATCAAGGCCAACGTGCGGCCCGCCAATACCGGCGGCAGCTTTGCCCTTGAAAAAGAACGGGTTCTGCTGCGAGAGCACAAATTTGCGGGTATTCAGGTAAACCGGGTCGGTTGGCGAAACAGCGCCCAGGTAAGGCAACGACAACAGGCTGGGCACGTTCGCGTCATCCATTAAATACGCGCTGCCAAAACCATCTACTTCAAAAGCATATATTTTGCCGTGCTTGGGGTGGTTTATAATTGCGTGCTCCTGCAAAGCTTTTTCTACTTCGGCGGCCAAACTCCGTAAGGCATCGGCCGTGGTTTTGTCTTTGGCAATTTCGTCCATCATGGTAGCCGCCTGCTTCAGGCTTACCACCGCAAAAAAGTTAGACGGAATTAAAAAGGAATAAACGGTCGCATCGTCGCTGGGCCGGAAAGCCGAACAAATCAAACCCACTGGGTGTACGGGGTAGCCGTAGCCGCTCATGGGCAGGGTATCAGTGGCGTGGGGTGTTTTCCGCTGAAATTTATAAGGCCCCAGATTTTCCTTCCGCTGCTGCTCCCGGAAAGTTTTAAGCGTGGTTTTAATGGCCTGCTGCCACTGCCCGTCGAAGGGTTTGGTATCTTTGGTGGTCTGCCAGTAGTGGTAGGCCAGTCGGATTGGGTAACACAGCGAATCTATTTCCCATTTGCGCTCGTGCACGCCGGGTTGCATAGCGGTAAAATCTGTGCCCCACTCCCCTACTTTGGTGTCATCGTTGTAAAAAGCATTGGCGTATGGGTCTTTTATCACGCAGCGGGTTTGGCGGTTAATTACCCCGGCTACCAATTGCCGGAGCGGTTCGTCTTTCTTCAAAAACTTTAAATAGGGCCAAACCTGCGCCGAACTGTCGCGCAACCACATGGCATCAATATCGCCGGTAATAACATAGGTATCGGGCCGGCCATTTTTCAGGCTGTAGGTAACGGTGGTATCGAGTGTGCTCGGAAAACAGTTTTCGAAGAGCCAGGCCAGCTCCTGATCCTTCACTTTTTTCTTAAACTCCGTAATGGCACCCTCTACCGATTTGCTGCTGAAATGACGTTTA
>JAQBNV010000599.1 GCA_028288395.1 Adhaeribacter sp.
GATTGCAAGTGGGCGCCTTGCAATATATTGCCGCGCCGAACGGCGAGGCGGAAGGCACCGTGGTGCGCCAGCGCCCTGTATCTACACCGGGCGCTAAAATCCGGGTTGGCGAACTGGTCGATATTTGGGTGGTTGGGTCCGATCCGGCATCTTTTATCCAATAAAGGAACAAGTGCTATTTAAATTTTTTAAGGGGTTTTCAGCCAGCCGGAAATAAATATTTAAATTGGGTATTTACGGGCAGCGGAAAGTGGTCTGCTAAATGCTAATCAGGTGATAATATTTAACGTTGCCGGAGCATGATGGCAATATTTTGGCCGGGTTGGTCGTAATTATAGCGCATAGATTCCATTTTTGCCTATTGCCAAATTCTATTTTTAATCCAATGTCGAAATATCTGATTGGGCTCGTATGCTCGCTGGGCTTTGTTTTAAATGGTTGGAGTCAGGTATTAACGCCGCTGGATTCTTATCCGGTGCAATCGACCGGCCCCACCTCGGCTAACCGCCATGCCCGTACTACCGCCGAAGGGGACACCCTCACCTTGCCTTTTTTTGACGATTTTGCCGCGTATACCGGGGCACCCAGCAGCAAATATTGGAAAAACGGCGGCGGGGTTTATGTAAACAACCAGTTCGGGGTAAATTCCCCTTCCGTAAACGTAGCTACTTTTGAAGGTGTAAATGCGGCAGGCCGGCCTTACAGCCCTGCGGTCACCTACGGCTACACCGATACCCTAACATCTAAACCTATTTTATTACAAGGCCTCCATCCGGCCACCGATTCGGTTTATATTAGTTTTTACTGGCAGGCGGGTGGCTTGGGCGGTTCGCCTGAAATTAACTCCGCCACCCAGCCTTCTTTCCTGGAACTCGAGTTTAAAGACCAGAACGGCAATTGGCAAAGGGCCTGGCAGCAGCCCGGCACCAACCAAAAAACAGATTTTGCGCGAGTAGTCCTACCCATTAGCAATTCAAGTTATTTTCATAAAGGTTTTCAGTTTCGGTTTCGGAGTTCCGGCATTCAGCGGGGTACCGGCGATACCTGGAACCTGGATTATATTTACCTGAATAAAAAAAGGAACCCGGCGAAGCCCGATTTACCCGATGTGGCCATCGGGCACCGCCTGAATTCGTTGCTGGAGCGCTATACCGCGATGCCCGCTCACCAGTTTTTTGCCCGGCCGGCAGCAGAAATGAATGACTCGGTTTTTACCCGTCTTAATAATTTTAACAACCTTTTTGCTCCTATTGCCTGGCGGGGTTATGTCCAGAGCATGAATCCGGTGGCGGCCGCCGATACTTTTTTACGGGGTAACGCAGCGATTCGACCCCTGGCCCAGCAATATCTGATAACCGGTAAACCAAATGCCACGGCCATTCCGGGTGCGGGCAATATTTTAGAAATAAAACACGCCATTTTCCTGAATACCCGGGAAACAAATGCCCGCCTCCGGCAGAATGATACCGTATCGCGGGTTACGGTGTTGAGTGATTATTTTGCTTACGACGACGGTACTGCCGAAACTAATTTCTCCTTAAATAATTTTGGCACCCGGCAAATGGCCTACCGCTTTGATACCAATGTGCCCGATAATGTGGTCGCCATCCGGGTTTACCTGACCAAAACCAATGTGCCACGCACCATTATGAACTTCCGCATCTGGAACGACGAGAATGGCAGCCCGGCGGGTTCGCCGGCCGCCCAGAAATCCTTTACCATCCCCCCTGTAGATTCGCTCAATCGTTTTTACGAAATCTCTTTTACGACGCCGGTAGCGGTAACCGGCCGGTTTTACATTGGCTATGGTTTAACCTCTGGCGTAAGCGATTTTGTAAATGTGGGTTTTGACTTAAATGAGCAGGCACCCGGCCGTATTAACTACAACAACGGCGGCGGCTGGCTGTCTTTTACCGAAGAAAAAGGTGCTTTGCTGATGCGGCCCGTGATGGGGAATATTTTATCTAGCCCGGACGATGCACCCGAGGAACCGATTAATAAACCCGCCCCGGAAGCTGCCTTGACGGTTTTTCCGAATCCCAGCCCCGGCGTAATTAACCTGTCCGGCGCCTACGACCAGGTGTGCCTGACCGATGTAACCGGTAAAGTAATATTCTGTAAAACCAGTGCTGAGGCAGGCCGGCAACTAGACTTAAGCCACCTGGCCAAAGGGATGTACCTGCTGCGTTTTACCCATCAGCATATTACCATAACCCGTAAAGTAGTTTTAATCCCCTGATAAATAATAACTATGGCAATTGATATAACCCCCGCCGAATTAAAAGAACGCCTGGCCCTGGAGCCGGATTTGGTGGTGATAGACGTTCGCGAACCATACGAATATGCGGAGCAGAATATTGGCGCCCTGAATATCCCTTTGGGGGCTTTGCCCGCGCGGATAGATGATATTGAAGATTACAAAGATCAGGAAGTTATTGTCCATTGCCGTTCCGGCGCCCGTTCCGCCTCGGCCAAAGCTTTTCTGGAGCAGCAAGGATTTACAAACGTCCGGAATTTATTAGGTGGTATCCTGGCCTACAATAGCTAGGATTTCTGTTCCACTATAAATATTGGAATGGTATTGGATTAAAGATCCGGGACGCTTTTGGATGCGAGTACAATAGCTCGTCCAGCCTATTCTGAAAGCTAAATTGGTGAAGCACCGGGACTTCTAATTCTTTAAATTAACCGTTGCTCATTCATAATATTTAATACCAGCCGGCCAAGGATTTTACCAATTGGCATAAACTTTATTTAATTACGAAAGGCGTAGGCGAGAAGCAGAGAATAAATATTACCAGCGCCAAACAACCTAAAATCTTGCGGCCCATCGATAATGGCCGTTCGTCGGGGGCGGGGGGATGAAAAATCCCCAGGAATCGCGAGAGAATTAAGCCAAAAAGGAGCCAGCCATGGTAGCCGTTTAAGTCGGGGAATAACCAGGCCAGGCCATACTGCACCGCCATAACCACCCCTACCAGCATATACGCATATTTTACATGGGGTACCGTTCGCTGGAATACCAGGAAAAGATAAATGCCATAAGCCGGGTAAAGCCATTGGGCCACTTCCAAGGGTATGTTGGGCGATAATATACCCAGGCCCGCGTACAGGATAAAGGCGAAAAATAAAACTGGCGAGAACCGGTTAAAATTGCGGTACCCGATTAAGCCGTATAATATATGCCCCCCGTCTAACTGCCCAATCGGTAATAAATTTAAAGCTGTAAAAAACAGCGATAAGTATCCGGCAAAAAGAAGCGGGTAATGAATTAATTCGTACTGGTTCGGTAACAGGCGGGCATCGGCAACGTAGGTCTCAAAAAAGAGGAATAACAAGTTTTTGCCCAGGGAAAACGAACCGGCCATGTCCTGATATACATGTTTCGGGTAGTCCAAACCATATTGCTGGTATTCCGGGTGAATCCGGAAGATATATTCGGGTTCCGGTAAATGGGTAAATCCGTAATATAACAAGGGAAGGGCTACCACAAACCCGGCCAGCGGACCCGCAATACCCACATCAAAAAATTCTTTTTTAGAAAATATCCGGTCTTTAATCTTAATAAAAGCGCCCATGGTGCCGATGGTGGAAGTAAAGCCCAGCCAAATGGGAATGTAATAGGGTAGCGTTACCCGTATTTTGTAGTAGCGCGCCGTAAAATAATGACCGAATTCGTGGCAGGTAAGCACAAACAAAAACGGCAAAGAAAACAGCAAACCGGCTTGCGCCTTCTGCCAGGGCATCCACTGTACCAGTTCATAATTGGTGGTAAAACCAAAGATAGGCCGGCCGTAAAGCCATTCGGCGCCGGCGATGGTAGTGGTAAGAAGGGTAAGTAAAAATAAAAATATATGCAGGGCGTACCCTTTCGCTTTTTTATAAAGCATCTTTAAAGGCCTCGTTAATGGTAAGGGGAGGCGCCAGAAATAATGTTTTCAGACCAACTTTATTTGCTCCCTCAATGTGCTGAATGCTGTCGTCGACAAAAAGCGTTTCGGCCGCTTCTAAATTATTCTGAGCCAGTATTTGCTCAAATACGATAGCATCAGGCTTCCGTTGCCCAATCAGGTGCGAATAATAGGTTTTCTCGAACAGCGAGTCCAGGCTCGGAATGGTAAAGTTATCGGCTACAAGCTGGCTAAAGCGTACCAGGTGAATGGCATTGGTATTGCTCAGCAGAAACAGCCGGTATTTTTTGCCTAATTCCTGTAGCAATTGGATGCGCTCCGCCGGAATATCCAGCAACAGGGCGTTCCAGGCCGCATCTATTTCGGTATCGCTTGCCTCTACCTCGTAATGCTCCCGGAGGCCAGCCCGAAATTCGGCATCGGAAATGCGACCGGTTTCGTAGGCATCAAACAACTCTGATTGCTGCTGCTGGGTAAACTCCAACACCTTTCCGCTTTTGCTTAATTTCTGAAAAGCATCTAACGCCAGCTGAAACCGGATGTTGATGATAACGCCGCCTAAATCGAAAATAATATTTTTAATGCCGTTCAATTGCATGGTAAATTAAATTTATTCTAAAAAGGTTAATTATTTGTTTGGAAAAGGCGGTGCAAATATGTAAAATTGCACCTCCAAAATCAAAGAGAACGCCAATTCTTTTTGACGGGCCTATAGCTCATTCGGTTAGAGCAACTGACTCATAATCAGTAGGTGCTTGGTTCGATTCCAAGTGGGCCCACTTAATAATCAGCCACTTATAGCGTAAAAGCTGTAAGTGGCTTTTTGTTTCCCCAAAAACCGCACACAAATATTATTTTTAAGATTGCCCCATATTAGAATCAGATATCCTCATAGCACACTCCATTTTCTCAAACTAGAATGTTTATGCCCTTTTTTAAGTTCTGGTATTTCCAGGAGTGCAGGCAACCCTACCTAATGGAATATAGCGGTGGATATGATTAAGATGATTGCCTTCCTCAAGTATAAATCTTGTATCCCGATATCTAAAAAATGATCTATCCCTACATTCCGGGAAGAACCGGACTGTTCTAAAATTCTTCCCGGTTACAGTCATCAATTACGTTCAAGGTTCTGAACTCATTGCCTGGTTCTCCAACTTTATACCCCCCTGCATTTCCGGATTAATAATCAAACTGTAAGTACAGTAGCCGGGCTATTTGTATAAGTATTCTGGTTGATTAAAATAAATTTAATTTATCTATCTGGCCCTTATAGATGGCTTGCTTGCACTATATCTCCCTAAAAACCAGCTTGTAATATAATGACACCAGCAGTATTTGTAAGTGGTTTGCGAAGCAGCCATAGTGCTTAATTCCCTATTGCTCACATTTATTCAAGTATTCATTTGCCTTGGGCCGTGCACTTGCCACTACACCTACTAAAAGCCCACACACCAACATCCAACCTTGGATAAAATATTAAATATCAATGGAAATAATGATAATTATCACTAATAAAAGAGACTAATGTCTTTTATTTTTTTTGCTTCAGAAGGTACTTTTGTAGAGTAGGTAAAGGCAAAAATTAAAGTTTTAATGTCCATTAAAGGATACTTAATGGAAATATTAATTCCTTAATCTACTAAAAACCTTAAAGCAATGAAAGAAAGCACTTTGAAACTTCAATTTTTGAAATCCATAGGATTGTTCAGACCAGCCCTGGGGCTGGCGATGGGTTGTTTATTCCTGGTGAGTTGTAGTAATGATAAAAACCTGCCGGGCGAACAGGAAAGCACCGGCGCTGCTACCGAAAGCAGTGCTGCTGCCGAAGCTCCGGCCGCCGATGAGGGTAAGGGAATTGGTCCGATTAAAAATGTAGACCTGGGTGCGGGTGTTGACCAAGTGCTGGCGGATAAAGGACAAGCGGTGTTTGAAAGC
>JAQBNV010000199.1 GCA_028288395.1 Adhaeribacter sp.
TATAAGCCAGGACAAAGTAGTACTGCCAAAAATATCAACCGGCATTGATACCAGCACCATAACCGATGCGGTGTTTTTAAAAGTTTTGCAACAGGGCAAAAATGTTTCACTTTATTCTTACCGCGACATTATAAAAACCCGTTTTTTCTTGCGGCACCATGATCAGCAGGCGCCGCAAGAACTCATTTACCGGATCTACTACAAAATACAGGATGCTAAAGAACAAAGCAGCAAGCCAGAACTCACCGTTCAATCTAAATTATATATTGGGCAACTATGGTTTGCCGCCAATAAATATCAGATGGATACGCCTGAGTTAAAAAAGCATATTAACCTTATTAATTATTCTGAACCTGATATATTTAAAACTGCAGGTAAAATAAATGGTGTTACGAAAGAAAAGGCAGAACAACCAAAAGTCACCGATGCCAGATCTACATTCTTTGCGGGTGTAGGCGTAAATAGAACCACGGTGAAAAACACCGGTGAAAACGTATTGACAGCACAATATAGCTGGGATGCTGCTAATTCTATAGAAAGACGGACTTATGTTAACCGGCAGGAAACCATGTACGCTCCCAAATTTAATGCTGGTATTGATTTTGCGCCTTTCCCTAAAACCAGAAAATTTCTTTTACGGAGTGAATTCTCCCTGACTACCACTCATTTTAATTTCTCAAATATCCAAAGTTTAAAGTATCCGGACCGGGAAATACTTTATGATTTTACTTTTAAGCAGGTCATCGTTGCTTTTACTCCCCAAGTAATTTACAATTTATATAATGCCAACCGGATAAAATTTTATTTAGGTGCGGGAGCATCTTATAATCAATGTTTTTACCCCGAGAACAGGCTGAACATAAAACCCCTTACCCCGGGTACTGGCGATAATAAGGAAGTGGAAAGCAATAACTACATGCCTTTTGCAAAGAGCTGGATAAATTTCCCGCTCCGAGCCGGAATATTGGTAAATAAAAGGTATGATTTATCTATAATTTCCTGGACGCCAACTACCTTAGCCCAAGGAAAATTACTTAGTACCAAAGCTAATTCCGTACATATAGGCGTAAATTATGTTTGGAATTGATTGCCTATTTTATTAAAACCTTGCTTTGACATTGTTTTATAAAGCAAATATTATGTAGAAATGGGGCCATTTCTAAAATTTATAAATATAATAATTTCCGGGAAAGTAAGGTTTTAATAGTATCTATTTTGGAACTCCTTTTTTAAGTACTGCCTTTCCTGGCTTTAATAAAATTAATAAAACTTCTGGTGTCTTAATAAAACCAGATAGTAAGTTATCGTTTCAACCAAAGACCCGTATCTTCTGATTTAACTTAAGTTAATTATGAGAAGCGTTTATTGGCTGTGTCTGCTTTTCTTTTTTATAAAAATATCCTTTTCTTGTCAACAGGCGCAAAAGCAGCAGCCGGCAAAAATCCAGAAGTCACTATCGCGTAATATGGAAGTAACCATTCTGAATAAAAAACTCTACCGGACTATTTCTTCGGCTTCGGGACTCGAAATAATAGGTGGCCAGGTTTATGTGGTAGGAGACGACACACCGTTTCTGTACGTACTGAATATAAACACGTTAGAACCAATAACAAAAGTCCGGCTGTTTGCAAGCGATCCCTTTACCACCGGCCGCATTCCCAAAGCTATTAAACCCGATTTGGAGAGCATGACCACCTTAACGATTGCCGGTGAGACCCAACTGGTAGCATTTGGCTCCGGCTCGGCCCCTACCCGTAACAAATGCTATACTATTAAGTTGCCCCGCACTGCCGGATCAGCGGCCGAGATAAAAGAATATTCCCTGGAAAAACTGTACCGGGTACTGCAGGAAGATAAAAGCCTGCTAAACGGAGATGTCCTGAACCTGGAAGCTGCTGCTGTTACGCCAGATAACCAGTTGCTTTTATTTCAACGCTCCGCCCTGAACGGCCCCAATACCCTGTTGCGTTTCAGTGCCGCCGAATTTGGGGATCACCTCACCGGCAAAGCCGGAAATATACCAACTTATGAAATTTTTCAATTCGAATTACCGGGTTTAGGAGAGTTAAAATCGCGGTTCTCTGGAGCCTACACCTTCGAAGATAAATTATTTTTTACGGCTTCGGTCGAAAACACCACCGATGCCATTCTGGACGGGGAAGTAATGGGTAGCTTCGTGGGTTGGATCAACTTGGCTGACCTACAGGAGGGCGCCGGTTCTCCGGTCCTGCAAACGGCCCTGATTACCAACCCCGATGGCGCGCCTTATAAAGGAAAAGTAGAGTCGTTGGTAATTCAGAAAAAAGAAAGTTCCGGCACCTACCGCGCACTGGCCATCACCGATAATGACAACGGCGAATCGGAACTGCTGGAACTTCGTCTTACTTTATAAAACAGCCACTGCCCGCATTAACCTACGATTGCTGCCGAAACCCCAGTGTACCACTATTATTATCCGCCGGAAAAAAGCCGCCCCGGGTAGATTGCGGCTACTTTTACTTATTCCGGATTAGCTAATAATTAACTAATGGGCACTTTACGCAGAATGGCTTCAATAAAATCTTTTGTTTTAATTTCTTCGGCTTCGGCTTCGTAGTTCAGAATGATGCGGTGGTTAAGTACGTCCAGAGCGACATCTTTAATATCTTCCGGCAATACGTAATCACGCTCGTCAAAAAAGGCTACGGCTTTAGCCGCCAGATTCAGGGCAATACTGGCTCGCGGCGACACCCCAAACTGGATGTAATCGGCAAACTCAGCCAGGTCGTAATCGGCGGGACGGCGGGTGGCAAAAACCAGTTCTATGATATAACGTTCCAGTGTTTCGGAAATCTGCACCTGGTTTATTTCGTGGCGGATGGCAAAAATATCAGCCTTGGTGAGTACGGTATTTACCTGGCTGTCGAAAGCCATGTTGGCCATGCGGCGCATTACCTCCAGTTCATCGGCTTTGGTGAGGTAGTTTACAAATACTTTCATCATAAAGCGGTCTACCTGGGCTTCGGGCAGCGGATAGGTTCCCTCCTGCTCTACCGGGTTTTGGGTAGCCAGTACCAGAAAAGGCAAATCGAGTTTAAAAGTGGTTTCGCCAATGGTTACCTGTTTTTCCTGCATGGCTTCCAGCAACGCCGATTGCACCTTGGCCGGGGAGCGGTTTACCTCATCGGCCAGCACTAGATTGGCGAAAATAGGCCCTTTTTTTACTTCAAACGCGGAGGCGCTCTGGTTATAAATCATGGTACCAATCAGATCCGACGGCAATAAATCGGGGGTAAACTGAATGCGTTGAAAATCCAGGTGTAATACTTTAGACAGCGTGTTGATGGTTAAAGTTTTGGCCAGGCCCGGCACACCTTCGAGCAAGATATGGCCGTTGGTAAAGAGCCCGATCAGCAACCGGTTTACCATATATTGCTGCCCCACTATTACTTTGCCTACTTCTGCAAATACCTGCTTTATTTTGAGCTGGTGATCGCGCAAGCGTTCCTGGTACGATATTTCTTCTGTTTCCATTACAAATTTAAATACTTGCTAAAGCTAACCACGCTGGCTTCACCATTTTTTAAATATAAAAAACACGGCCAGAACCAGCAATCCAAAACCCACGGCGTGGTTCCAGGCCAGTTTATCGGTTTTAAAAATAAAAACCGTGACCAATGTAAACACCACCAGCGAAACGGCCTCCTGAATGGTTTTTAGCTCAAACAAAGAAAATGGGCCGCCGTTTTCGCGAAAGCCAATTTTATTTGCCGGCACCTGAAACACGTATTCAAAGAAAGCCAATCCCCAACTAATTAAAATGATGGTAAATAAACCGGCCTGCTGAAACCAGCCCAGCTTCTTAAACTGCAAATGCCCATACCAGGCAAACGTCATAAAAACGTTGGATAGTATTAGCAGCACAATGGTATAAACGCTTTTCAAAGCCGAATTATAATTAAGGCCGGCCGGTTAAATAATGGCCGGACGCGCAAAATAATAAAGTTCTGACATATAATTCTCTTTTACCCCAGATAAGTACGGGCCACCGGTGCAGAAAACCGGGCCAGGCCGCTACAAACGCAATTTTAAAAAGTACGGACGGCTGCAGGATATTTAAGCCAGGATGCTTAAATAAAGGCAAGCAAAAACATGAGAATAAAATAAAACAATGGCTTCGCTGAAAGAAATGAAATACACCTAGGAGGCAGGCGATAAAACCGCCCCTGATTTAATATAATACGAATGAAATTGATAGGCCTATGAAACGTCGATGGTAATTTCGTAGCTTTTGATAGGTTTGTTATCCTGGTCTACACTGTTGCTTTTTTGCTCTAACGTAACGATGTAGGTGCCCCATTGGTATTTGGTATGGCTGATGCCTTTGGCATTACCCGACGATATTTTGCGCATGTTTTTACTTGCTACCTGCCTTTTTAAGGCTTCGAAAGTCTTCGTATCCAGGGTAGCGTAAGACAGGCGGCGGCATTTATTATCTTTATAAAAATACACCAGCCAGTACTGCGCAAATGCATTAGATTTAGATAAAGCGGAATGTTTCCAGGTGATCCGGCCAGCCATATTTTCGGTTGGAACCTGGGTCTCGTTTAAAACCCATTTTTTTTCCGCTACATAACTACTAACCGCGGCCGAGTCGCGTTTGGTTAAGCTCAATAACTGCTCAAATCCGAAAACTTGTCCAAAAGCAGGAAAGGAAAATAACCAGAATAAACTTACTGCCAGAATATACCGCATCGATAAATATAATTAATACCCAAATGTAAGCGTTCCTAACCACAATTAACAACTATTTAGGTAAATAAAATAGGAAAAAAACAACATAACAAAAAGAACAATGCAGGATTCAAAATTTTCCTTTTTTTGGAATATTGTTATATACAAACTTTACCCCGAAACCACCTATCTCTCTTCACGTCCCCGAAACGAGATTTATTACACA
>JAQBNV010000609.1 GCA_028288395.1 Adhaeribacter sp.
ACTTTATTTTAAACACTTTTGGTTATTTTAAATAGCACTTCAGGACACCATAGCCGTCAGGTTAAGAGAAGATTAACTTTGGCAGCTGGTTCTGTATTAACGAAATGTAACTTGGAGCTATAAATAAAGGCAGTTTTCATCTGGCAGGCTGTCCAAAACTTCCTTTCATCGGTACACACCAGCTAAAAGCTGGCGCGAGCACACATGAAATATTGGTAAATATTCCTTAGCCTGACGGCTATGTTCAGGGCACTTGCGCCAGATATAAAGTAAGTTGAAATTACCCAATGCGCAGGTTTGTTATAATATGGGTAATATTGAACGGTTTAGAAATTTAATTTATCATACTGCAGTTTCTTAGCAGGAAGCACCAACTTTGATTAATGGTAATTTACCGCCATTATAGCTACTCTATACTAAATTTAAACCTGTGTTGCTTCTTACTGGCGCACGAGTCGCTGAATGCTCCGGCCGATATTACCTGTAAGTTCTGGCAGGTAAGTACCCGTTCTCAGGTTAGTTAAGTTCGGGCTGTTGTCGGTAATTTCACCATGTTGCACCCTCTGGCCCTGCGTATTCAAAACACGGTAGTATAACATTCCGTTGCCAGCAGGCAGCATAAATAAACCTGGGCTGGGGTTGGGGTACGCCGCAGTGAGGGCGTTTGTTTGGCAGAGCGCCGCGGTTATGGAGGAAAAAACGCGGGTCCCGTCCGGGGTCCACCTGGCGCAGCCGGTAGTATGCCAACCCAGCTAGCGGTTTTTTGTCCACAAAGGTATAGTTGTGCCCATTCGGGCTGGTTCCCTGACCTTTGACCTGAGTTAGGGTTTCAAATGCCGCACCATCAGCACTGGGTTGTACTTCAAACCGGTCGTTGTTTGTTTCTAAAGCGGTGGCCCATCTCAATATTATGTCTTAGCAATTGGCTATGGTAGCAAAGCGAATTGTTGAAGCGTAACTATGTTTTCATTCAAGATAATAGCTCGCGCAGTTGAAAGCACTCTACCCAAGAGGCTCGTGCCTTCTAATAAACCAATTGCTGCGTTGTTAATAATAGTACCTTTAAAATCAGAATTAACCCCTAAATGTACTTCTCCGTTTATCTGAAAATACACGTTATCTAAAGTGGCCTGATTAGTCAGAATTAGCTCGGCGCTTCCGTTGTCACAAAAGCGCCATTTATCTTAATAATAAATAGGGCATCAGGATTTCCTCCTCCATCTACGGTTAAAGTGCCATTTAAGGTAGAAGCAGTTCCCGCAAAGTAAATGCCCGGAGTAAGAAATTGGTTATTCCCTAATGTAACCCCGATAGTGGTACTGCAAGTGCTCCCGCTTAAGAAGTATAGACCGAGTGTACAGCCATAGCCGCCTGGGCTGTATTGGCATCCTGTACATAAATTTGTCCAGTTACTTCTCCCAGAGGAAACCCAGTTAAGGTACTTGCTTTGGTTCCAATATTACCAATTACGGTCGAAGCCCCATTGTTGGTAAATTCGCCATTAGCCGTAAATAATGCGAAGGCGGAAGCAGGCCCGAAGTCAGGCGCTTGTACTTGATCTAAACTGGCGTTCGACAAAGATAAAAGACTGATGAGTAGTATAAAGAGCGGGTATTCATTTTTCATTTCTTTTTTATTTCCATTTTTACACAGAGTGCGATAAAAAACGCGCGCGACAAAGCTTACTCGTTCTTATCCTGAAAAAATGGATATAAATGAACGGAAAATTAGATATAACCGTAAACAGTGTTGTTCATTTATCAACCCAATTTAAAATAGGAACTGGCCTATCTCCTTCTCTTTTTAAAGAACTAAAGTAAAAGCGGCAGGAACTTCTGGAAGGCATTACGTAACGGGTTGGGTTAGCAGACATGCGCTTCGCATGGTAAGTGTCTGTTGGGGTTTTTGGCCATTATAACGACCTTAAAATTAAAAGAACAATTATAAAACTGGTTAAATAAAAAGGACGGAATCTCTTCCGCCCTTTTTATTTGTAAAACAGGTAATTAACTTTAATTATTTAGCCGGAATAATATCTATGATTACGGTGCGGTTATAAAACCGCTCTTCCGGCAGATTGTTTTCGAAAGGTGTTTGGCTCGGATCTTCGCCAAAACCGAATGTATCAAATTTTACATTAGTCTTACCGGCTTTCGTTAAGGCAGCTTGAATAATTTTTTGCGTTTGCTCGGCTCTGTTCCGGGATAAGGTATTATTATGGGCCTCATCGCCAATAATATCGGTATGGCCATGAACAATAACCGTTGACCCTTCCGAAATTAAAGGCGAAACAATATCCGTTAGGAATTTATCGTACGAAGCAATTGATTTTTCTTTATCAAAATCAAACAGAATACTGTACCGGTAACCTTTATCTACTACCTCGTTCTGGCTTACCAAATGTACGGTGCTTTCTTTTGTAACTGCTACGCCGTTTTTGGTTTCGCCCCGCATGGTAATTTTGTAATCTCCTTCCGGGCGATTACCCAAAATAGAATTGCCCGGTATACTTCCCTGGTCGGAGGTAAAAGGACCATAGTGTTGCATAACGCCTTGCTCATCGGCGGCTTCAATTGTCCAGGATTTAATGGGGTCTTTTTCGCTGCCTACGTTCAAAACTACGTGACTATCGAGCGGATCTACCTGAGTGGAAATAATTTGTACCGGCTTCATCAGCCCGCCACCTACTTCCATTAGTAATTCGGGCGAAGCGCTTTGAATATCTACCCGCTGATCGCCGGCCCGTAACAAAACTAATTCTTTCGTGCCACCAGGCTGCTCCGATGGAATAAGGGGTTTGGTGCGGCCTTCGGTAGCAATGCGGGAACCGTCGATATTAAATACCGTAACCAGGTAACTTTTTATAGACTCGGCCATGGCTTTACCATCTTCCGCGCCTTTGGCGGAGGCACCGCTCAGAGATATACGGGCACTTGGATTGGCGCGCATCCGGTCACCCAGAATATTCAGGAGATTATGATACACATTTAACTGCCGGGCTGAACGGCCCTGCCGGGTTTCTGTCTGCTCGTTTTGTAATTGTACTTCTTTGAAATCCGTTGCCTGCTGTTTTGTAAGCTGCACGTACCGATTAGGTACGGTTGCCGATCCTTCATCAAAAAATACTGAATTACGAAGCGGTAGGGTCTCGCTTACCTGACGTTTAACCGGTACGGTTTTAGGCGCCCGTACTACAAAAGTAACTTCGGGTACAGCTGTCTCCACTTTAGCTACTTTTCCAAATTTAAGGGCAATTCCGGTTCTTAAAGTAGTGATAGTTAAACTTTCGATATCCCTGGGATCCTGGCCAAAATAAGGGTGATAGGAAACAAAGGGCGAAATAATAAATTTGGTATTGCTGTTAGGAGAAGAAAACTGATAATCATATCCCACGCCCACCTGACCCGTAAGTATTGTTTTACGCATGTCACTCAATTCCGCATCTGTATTGGGTTGTTTAAGCTGGGTATATGCAAAATCGTTTTGCAAATTAAAAGCTACCCGGGGGCCAGCAAAAAAGTAAAAATTAGCGGCGTTTACCCGTAGAGCAGGTTCAATAGAAAAGTAACTCAACGTTGTTTTTAAAGTCGCCGGGCAATCGCAGGGTGCCATAACACCGTCAAACTTCCCGCCGCGATCGTCATAGGCCAAGTTCAGCATGGCGCCAAAAACCCCGGCAGGACGGTATTCCATCAGGACAGAACCATAAGGCCGGACGCCAAACCCTTTATGAAAAGCAGCCGGAACAATTAAGGAATTATTTAACCGTTGGGTGGTGCCATCATAAAAATTTAAATTAGCGGCACCCGAGGCACCAAACCGCCAGGTTGGCCGCGTGTCTTGTCCCTGCGCCGTACCTACCGCGAGTATTCCCATCACAGAACCCAACAGGACTTTTTGTAATATTTTATTTATGGGTAACATATAATAATAGCTGTTTATAAAATTTTTATTTTTCGGTTTAACCTGGGTTTATTCCCCCCGCGGGGAATAAACTTTCGGGTAATAATAACAAGCCAGATTAAGGCTTAACCGTATTCATAATTAAGGTAACTTCTGTTTGGGCTAATAACTTACCGGTTACTTTAGCCCCGGTATTAAGGGAGATGAGGGTTTGGCTCAGAAGAATTCCGCTGAAATCAGCGTTGGTTCCCAAGGTCGCTTTACCGGTTACTATCCACTGAATGTTTTTGGCTTTAGCACCACCGGTTAAGTGAATAATGGCGCTGTTATTTACCACCAGGTCTTGTGAAATCTGGAAAATCCAGGTGTCATTGGCATTACCATTGAGGGTAATACCATCTGTTATGGTAAGGTTTGTGCCCCATTTATATAAGCCTGGTGCCAGGGTTTGTCCATTAAGGTTACCGGCTTCGTACTCCACAATTGGAGCTGGCGTAGTGAGTCCATTGGCCGTGGTAAAAGCTGTTTGCATATCTGCTACGGCTTTATCCACCAAAGTTTTATCAATCACCCGGCACTCCGGACCAGCAGCATCTATCGTGTAAATGGTGCCGGTAACTTCCGGACAGGATAATCCGGTTATAGCAGCCCCGGTAACCGGGCTGGTGCCAATATTTCCGGTAATGGCCGAGGTAGAGACATTGGTAATCCCGGATTTCGTTAAAATGGTAAACTTATCGGCATTTCCTAGGTCGACCAAAACAGGCCCCTTAGAAGGGTTGGCGGTAAAATTAGCGGTGATATTTTTATTCCCATTCATGGTAACCGTTAATGGGTTAACCGTGCCGGTAGCATCACCACTCCAGGAGGTGAAAGTATAACCGGGATTAGCAGTAGCGGTAAGTTGTACGTTTGTGCCGGCATTGTAATTAGGCAGATTCGGCTCTTCGACTACCTTACCATTAATGGCCGTTACGGTTAAAGTATAATGGTTAACAACGGGGATGGCCGTAAAGTTGGCGGTGATATTTTTATCCTCATTCATGGTAACGGTTAAGGGATTCTTATCGCCAGTAGCATCGCCGGTCCAAGAGGTAAAAGTAAAACCGGTATTGGGCGTGGCAGTAAGTACTACCGTGGCGCCATGGTTGTACCGGGCCTGGTCTAAAACCCGTAAAACGGTGCCATTAGGGGCGGTTACGGTTAAGCTGTATGTTTTGATAGCGAAATTTGCTACCAGGGTTTTATTGGCATTCAGGGCGAAAGTATAACTGGCGCTCGTAGAAACCTCATTGCCGTTTTCGGTCCAGTTAACAAAGTTATAACTGGCATTGGCCACGGCATTAACCGTAACCGAAGACCCGGCACCGAAAGAACCTTCTCCGCTTGTTGTTCCACCGGCAGCTGGGCTGGATGATAAAGCTACTTGTAGCTGAGAAGCCGGTATAACCTTGTAATTGGCCACTAAAGTCCGGTCACTTGACAGCACGAACTGGTAGCTGGCATTGGTAGAGGCTATATTACCGTTTTCGGTCCAGTTAAGGAAGGTGTAACCGGCATTGGGATTAGCGGTAACTGTAACCGAAGCCCCCCTATTAAAGTTACCTGCTCCGTTAGTAGTTCCGCCCTCGACCGGGTTAGAAGATAAAACAACGGCTAATTGCGAAGGTGGCGTTAGGCTGTAGTTAGCTACCAAATCCTTGTTACCGGCCATCGTAAACTGATAGCTGGCACTCGTAGAAACTTCTTTCTTGTCTTCGGTCCAGTTGGTAAAAGAGTAACCGTCAATAGGAGTTGCGGTCACGGTAACGGTAGAACCTTGGGCAAATGTTCCTGCCCCGTTAAGGGTACCGCCAGCCGCCGGATTAGACGATAATATTACTTCCGGTATGGTGGTGAAGGTCCATACATAATCATTGACCATGGCGGTATGAAACGGGTCTTTCGCCTCGGTGGTAATGGTACCTGTATACTTGGTAAAGGGCAACAACGCCTGATCCGGTTTAAAAGTAAAAGTTTTAGCACTAGCCGTGGGGGCCACCGCTCCGGTAATAAGCGTATTACCTTGCTTAATCGTGAAAGTGGTTTTGTTGATAGTTGCCGGATCCATATCCGAATTAAAGGTTGCCGAAATAAGTTTCGCAAGAGCAACATCTACTGCCTTATCCGTTGGATCAGTAGAAACTACTACCGGACAAAGACCGACAATCTCTCCTTTAAAATCATCCTTCTTACAGCCTGCAATAATAATGGCCAGCAGTGCTATTGAAAACCTTAAGGCATTGTACATTTTAAAACAGCCGCTGCTTTTACGCTTTATCTGAGGACTATT
>JAQBNV010000239.1 GCA_028288395.1 Adhaeribacter sp.
GGCCGAGTTCGACGACCAGGACGGACTGTATACCATTTGCGTACGGGGCATCGAAGATGGCGTTAAAGTAGAAGAAAATATTATCAACGCGGCCATCAGCCGGGTGCTTACGGCCTCTAAAGACTGGACGGAAATTCTTGCTCTGGCGGCGAACCCCGCTATAGAAATTGTTGTCTCCAACACCACCGAAGTGGGTATTCAGTTGGTAGAAGATGATATTTCGGCGCAGCCACCGGTTTCGTTTCCGGGTAAATTACTGGCAGTGTTAGTAGCCCGGTTCCGGGCGTTTGGCGGCGATAAAACCAAAGGCCTGGTAATTGTACCAACGGAGCTGATACCGGATAATGGCACCAAGCTGAAAAATATTGTAATGGAACTGGCTACCCGGCACCAGCTGGAGGCGGAATTGATGACGTGGCTCGCCGAAAGCAATACATTTTGCAATACCCTCGTCGACCGCATTGTGCCGGGTAAACCCGATGCCCAAACCTTAGCGCGCCTGGAAGCGGAACTAGGGTACCACGACGAATTGTTAACCATGTCGGAAGTGTACCGGCTCTGGGCCATCGAAGGCGACGAAAAAGTAAAAAAGGTGCTTTCTTTTGCCGAAGTGGACAAAGGCGTTGTCATCACCCCGGATATTAATATTCACCGGGAATTGAAGCTGCGGTTGCTGAACGGCACCCATACCCTGAGTTGCGGCGTAGCCGTATTGGCCGGGATCAAAACCGTAAAGCTTGCCATGGATAACCCCGAAATGGGACGGTTTATCTCGGGATTAATGCAGGAAGATATTGCGCCGGCTATTCCGTACCCGGTGGCGCCCGCAGCCGCAGCCGACTTTTCGCGGAAAGTGCTGGACCGTTTCCGTAACCCGCACATTGAGCACCTCTGGCTGAGTATTACCATGAACTACACTGCCAAGCTTAAAATGCGGATTATTCCGGTATTGTTGCGATATTACGAAACTGCCAGCCAGGCTCCCGAAAATATTGCCTTTGGTTTTGCCGCTTATCTTTTATTTATGCGCGCTACCGAAAACCAGCAGGGCAAATATTTTGGTACCCTTAACGGCGAACAATATCCGATAAACGACGAGTCCGCGCCTTATTTTTACGAGGTCTGGCAACAACACGACGGCAATGCTTTGGTAGATGAAGTACTCCGGAACCAGGAATTATGGGGCACCGATTTAACTACTTTACCGGGTTTTGCGGAAGCGGTAAAAAAACAAATGAGCTGCATCCAAAACCAGGGAATTATAGAAGGAATCAAAAACCTAGAAGTAAAGCAGATTTCTGCTTAATAATAAAATGAAACAGACTGTTTTAAAAGTGCATCCGGCCGATAATGTGCTGGTAGCTTTAATAAATTTGAAAAGAGGCGATGTGGTTACTTACCAGGGCGAGGAATATACGCTGCTGGATGATGTAAAGGCGAAGCATAAATTCGCCGCTACGTTTATTCCGGTGGGTGGCGAAGTAATCATGTACGGCGTGCTGGTTGGCATAGCCCAAACCGATTTATATACCGGCAATGTGTTAACGACTGGCAACATTAAACACGCTGCCAGCGACTTTGTAACGGGCGAGCGTAAAACAGACTGGCAGCAACCAGATGTTTCTAAATTTGCCGGCCGCACCTTCAACGGTTTCCACCGCTCGGATGGGAGCATAGGCACGGCCAATTATTGGTTGGTGGTACCTATGGTATTCTGCGAAAACCGTAACCTGGAAGTATTGCAGGAAGCACTGGTGGCGCCTTTGGGCTACGGCCGCAAGCGGGCTTACCAGAACCAGGCAGCCAAATTGATAGACCTGTATAAATCGGGCAGCGATGTTAATGCCCTGTTGCAGGCAGATATTTTTATTGAAACTACCGTCGAAAAATCTGAAAGGTTATTCCCCAATGTAGATGGTATTAAATTCCTGACCCACGATGGGGGTTGCGGCGGTACCCGCCAGGATGCCATTGCCTTGTGCGGTTTACTTGCCGGTTATATCACGCATCCCAACGTAGCCGGCGCCACGGTATTAAGCCTGGGCTGCCAAAACGCACAGGTTAGTATCCTGGAAGACGAAATTCGGAAACGTACACCTGATTTCGATAAGCCGCTTTATATTTTGGATCAGCAAAAAGTTGGTACTGAGTCGGATTTACTGGCTTTGGCAATTAAACAAACCTTTGTGGGGCTAATGCAGGCCAACCAGAACGAAAGAAAACCTGCGCCGCTGAGCAAAATCTGTATCGGCCTGGAGTGTGGCGGATCGGATGGTTTTTCGGGCATCTCGGCTAACCCGGCCATTGGCTATACTTCCGATTTATTAGTGGCTTTGGGTGGTTCTGTAATTCTGGCGGAGTTCCCGGAACTGTGCGGCGTAGAACAGAACCTGAGCGATCGCTGCGAAGTGCTGGAGCAGGCCGAAAAATTTTCTTCGTTGATGCGCACCTACAACGACCGCGCCATGGCCGTGGGTTCTGGTTTTGATATGAATCCTTCGCCGGGTAATATTAAAGACGGACTCATTACCGATGCCATCAAATCGGCGGGAGCCGCCAAAAAAGGTGGTACTTCCCCGGTAGTAGAAGTGCTGGACTATCCCGAAAAAGTAACAAAACCTGGCTTAACCTTGCTGTGCACGCCCGGCAACGACGTAGAATCTACCACTGCTGAAGTTGCTTCGGGCGCTAACGTAGTATTATTTACCACGGGCTTGGGTACGCCCACGGGCAACCCCATTGCGCCGGTCGTAAAAATAGCCAGCAATACAACCCTGTATACCCGGATGAACGATATTATTGATATTAATACCGGCACCATTATCGAAGGCGAAGAAACCATTGAACAAGCCGGGGAACGCATTCTGGAATACGTAATCGGGGTAGCCAGCGGCGACATAGAAGTAAGTGCAGTGCGTCATGGCCAGGACGATTTTATTCCCTGGAAAAGAGGCGTTTCGCTATAATAAAATTATCAAAAACCTGAATCCAAACTTCAAAAATCTAAACCGGAACAGATGCTCTTAGACAGCCAGGTAAACGTTAGAAATGACAAAAAACAGTTCTTAGACGAGAATTTTTTATTGCAGTCGTCCACGGCTCAGAAACTTTACCACGAGTTTGCGAAAGCCATGCCCATTATTGATTACCACAACCATTTACCGCCCGACCAGATTGCGCAGGATAAGCGGTTCGAAAATATTACCCAGGCCTGGTTGTACGGCGATCATTACAAATGGCGGGCCATGCGCACGAACGGGGTGGAGGAAGCTTATATTACCGGCAATAAGAGTGATTTTGAAAAGTTTCAGCAATGGGCAACCACGGTACCTTATACCATGCGCAACCCTTTGTACCACTGGACCCACCTGGAGCTGCAGCGCTATTTTGATGTGAACGAGGTGTTGTCGGAGAAAAATGCCCGGGAGGTGTACGATATTTGCTCGGAAAAACTGCAAACCCCGGAATATTCGACCCGGAACCTGTTGCGGAAAATGAATGTGCGGGCGGTTTGCACCACCGACGATCCGTTGGATTCCCTGGAGCATCACCAGCAAATTAAAAAAGACGGTTTCGAAATAAAAGTATTGCCAGCTTTCCGGCCCGATAAAGCCATGAACGCCGATGATACCGAAGCCCTGAATGCCTATATTCAGAAGTTGGAAGAAGTAACGGGCGTGAATATCGATAATTTTGATAGCTACCTGACCGCGCTGAAAAGCCGGCACGACTATTTTGCCCAGCATGGTTGTACCGTTTCGGATCACGGCCTGGAAGAAATGTACGCCGAAGATTTTACCGATGAAGAAATAAAACAAATTTTCGACAAGATCAGAACCCGCAAACCGCTTTCGCCAGCCGAAATATTGCAGTTTAAATCGGCGATGCTGTTTCATTTTGCCATTTGGGACCACGAAAAAGGCTGGGTGCAGCAATATCACCTGGGCGCTTTACGCAACAATAATTCCCGGATGTTACGGCAATTGGGACCCGATACCGGTTGGGATTCCATTGGCGATTTCAGACAGGCGCGCGCCCTTTCCAAGTTTTTACGCCGGCTGGACAACAATAACCAACTAACCAAAACCATTATTTATAACCTTAATCCGGCCGATAACGAGTTGATGGCCACCATGGTTGGTAACTTTAACGATGGTTCGGTGGCGGGCAAAATTCAGTGGGGTTCCGGGTGGTGGTTTCTGGACCAGAAAGATGGCATGATCAAACAAATGAATACGTTGTCGAACATGGGCTTGCTGAGCCGGTTTGTGGGAATGCTCACCGATTCCCGGAGCTTCCTATCATGCCCGCGGCACGAATATTTCCGCCGGATTTTATGCAATATGTTTGGTGAGGACATCGAAAACGGCGAACTCCCCGACGATATCGATTGGGTAGGTAAAGTAGTGCAGGATATCTGTTACAATAATGCTAAAAACTATTTCAACTTTTAAGTGGGTAATGCGGAAGAAAAATTAAAAATATTTTTCTTCCGCCTAAGAATATAAGTTAAAGTTTAAAATAACCTCCTGCTGTCATTCAGAAGGAAACTTGTTGGCATACCGCATAAAAGGTTGGTATAGAATATAAAGCTTTA
>JAQBNV010000248.1 GCA_028288395.1 Adhaeribacter sp.
AATACTTCGGTTAATATTTTGTCGAGGTTAACATTTACGAAAGGTTTGGATTTGGCCGTTACGCGCGAAAAAGAAAGTAAATCATTGATCAGGTTTTGCATCCGCGAGGCCGCATTCAGCATCCGGGAAACATAATCTTTGCCCTGGTCGCTCAGGTTTTTGTATTCCCGGGTCAGGAGGCGGTCGCCGAAAGCCTGAATTTTGCGCAGCGGTTCCTGTAAGTCATGCGACGATACATAAGCAAAATCCTGGAGTTCGAGATTGCTGCGTTCCAGTTCGGCGGCGTAGCGGCGCAATTTTTCTTCGCTTAACTTTTGCTGCGTTATATCGTGGATAAAGCCGGTATATACCTTCCGCTGGCTTAACTGCACCTCGCTGATGCTTAAAAAAAACGGAAAAAGGCTGCCATCTTTCCGCAGCCCCGTTACCTCGCGCCCGATGCCAATGATACGCCGCTGGTGGGTTTCGTGGTAATTTTGCAGGTACCCATCGTGGCGGCTTTGATCAGGTTCCGGCATGAGTACATTGATGCTTTTCCCGAGCAGCTCGGCGGCCTCGTAACCAAATAATTTAGCGGCCGAGGGATTAACCATTTCAATAATGCCGCGGGTATCGATGGTAATAATCCCGTCTACCGCCGCCTGAATAATGGAATTTATTTTATTTTCGCTTTCCCTTAAGGCAAATTCAGCCTTTTTTAAGTCCGAAATATCATGAATAATTCCGGTAAATATCTGTTTATCTTTCAGGTTTACTTCGCTGATACTTAGCAAAAAAGGGAAAACTGTACCATCTTTCTTCCGGCCTAAAACCTCGCGGCCAATACCAATAATCCGACCGATTCCGGTACGGTGATAATTGCTAATGTATTCGTCGTGCTGGCTCCGGTCCGGCTCCGGCATGAGCATCTTAACGTTCCGGCCTATAATTTCGTCGGGGTGATATCCAAAGATCCGGGCCGCTGCCGGGTTAACAGTTTCTACATTGCCAACCGCATCAATGGTTATGATACCGTCTATGGCCGTTTCAATAATTGCTTTTAACCGGCTTTTATCATCAAAATCGTTTTGCGGGGTCGGTAACGGCTCTTCCAAAGGCAATATTCTTTAATATTTTTATAACGATAAAGATAAGGCATTATGATGGCAAATTGAATAAACAAGGTGGATAAACCCGGTCCCATCGTCTAATACCCACCAAATCAACCGCTTTAAAGCTAGTCGTAAATATTTCTTTATTCAGTGGGATAATTGTGGTCGGAAGAAGTTCAGCTAAGCGGGTAAGTACTGTTGGTTGGCAGCATGGTTTATAAAAGGGTGCGAAATATTGACTAACGCTGAGAGCCTCTCCTACCGGAAAGTTCAATTCTTTTAATTCCATCTCTTAACTAGCCGGCAATTATGATCACGAATAGCATATTATTCTTACTTCAAAGTTGCGTATTAGGAAAACACGTTAACTACTTATCTGGCGCAATGCGCCAGCCTTAGGGCTGTTTTTCTCCGGCCTCTAGCCGATATTATTCTTTATGAATCAAATGATAGCGGCCAGCAGCCGGCAAACAGAAGGCACGGGCGAGGACGCCCGCGCCAGATAATGCACAAGGTAAAATTTACGACAGCGCAGCGCCAAAATAATATTAGTAAAAGTTAAAATTGGCCTTATACCATTTCACATTTACAACCTGCCGTAAAGCTGACCTGAAAAGTAACTTAAACCCGGTAGGTTGTAAAACCCGCCGGGTTTAAGTTACCTGCAGTATGGCCGCTTGTTCATGCGATATGGAATTAATCGAAATCAGGTTAATAACTAAAACTATTTCGCTTTTTCGCCTTGCGGGGCTTTGGCATTGGCCGGATTAGAACCCTGAACGCTTAAAATATAGCTTGATACTTCTAATATTTGGTCATCGGAGAGTTTTCCTTGCCAAGCCACCATGCCTTTGCTCGTCACCCCAAACTTCACGGTTTTAAAAATAGCGTTTACATCGCCGCCATGCAGCCAATATTCGTCGGTCAGGTTGGGGCCAACTACCCCTTCTCCTTTTTGCCCGTGGCAGGCGGCACAGTTCTGCATGTAAGCGGCCTGGCCGGCTTCCAGGTGCGGAGCATCGGTTAAAGCTTTGAAATTCGTTTGTTCATTGGCATTGTTGCTACCAGATTTAGGGCTTAATAAGGCCGCCTGCTGCATTTCGGCTTCGTATTCTGCGATTTGCAGTGGGGCGCTTTCCAATACGTGGAAATTAACGAGGTAACCTACGCCGAACACAATGGAGGCATAAAACATAAATTTCCACCAGGGCGGCAAATCATTATCAAATTCCTGGATGCCATCGTACGAATGGTCGGCCATTAATACATTAGTCGCTTTGCCCGTTATTAATTGAGGGTTACCGTCAAGCAGATGGATTAATTTTGCCGTCGCACTGTTCCGCCGGGCCGGGTGATCGTAAAACTGGATTATAAGTGGCAGCGCCTGAAAAAAAGCTATTACCAGCAAAATAACCAACAACAGGAACAGAAAAATTGCTATGGTTAAGCCCATTAAGAGGCCCAGAGGGAATATTCTGGTAACTGGGGTGGCCGCCGCTTCCTGGGCCGAAACCGGACCCGCTAACAGGAAAACCCCGATGAGCAGCAGAACGGCTTTTGGCCAGCTAAATGTATATCTGTTTTTCATGCTTGCGGCCCTCCTCTCTCCTGTTCAAGTTCCGGGTTAAGTTGTAAAGGCATCTGGCTCATGGCCGCAATGTGCTTTTTATCGGTAAAGATAACGAACAACGTCAGGCCGATGAAAAAGACAAAAAAGATCAGGAAAGAAATAATCGGGTAGATCTCGATGCCATCAATGGTTTGTAATATATTTTTATACATGATTTTTTTAATTTTAATTTTTTTCGGGGCGGGTTTCCCTGCTCCGGGTTTATCTTTTTTGGGCGGCCAGGCCGGGTTTTACGCCGGCCTGGGCTGCGCCTTTCGGGAAAATATTATTTTACAGCGGCCGTTTCTTCTTTTACTTTAATATCAGTACCCAGGCGCTGCAGGTAAGCAATCAGGGCTACGATTTCCCGGTCCGGATTTACTTCGATGCCTTCTTTGGCCAGTTGGTCGGTAATCTTCCGGGCCTGTATTTGCAGGTCTTTCGTCGCTTTTTGGGCGTAACCGGCCGGGTAAGGCGTGCCTAATTTTTGCAAGGCTTCTATTTTGGCTTCGGTATCGGTTATATCCAACTTCTGGTCG
>JAQBNV010000271.1 GCA_028288395.1 Adhaeribacter sp.
CCGGAAAGAATCTGCTACACTAACCAAGAATAATATTCGTTTGAAGGCTATCGGGGATATAGAGTCACTACCCGAAGCTTGCCGGAAGGAATTATCAGAAGCAATAGCACTTACCGAGTCGAACAACCGCATGACCTTGGTGCTGGCGCTAAGTTATAGTGGTCGTTGGGATATAGCCCAGGCCATGAAAGCGATAGGTCAGGATTTGGCAAAGGGCGAGTTAGAACTGAAAGACATTCGGGAAGAAACAATAAGCAAATATTTATCTACCCGCGATATACCAGACCCGGAGTTATTGATACGTACGAGTGGCGAGCAACGCATCAGTAACTTTTTATTGTGGCAATTAGCTTACTCAGAATTATATATTACAGACTTATTGTGGCCCGACTTCCGGCGGCAGCATTTTTACGAGGCATTGCTCTCGTACCAGCGCCGGGAAAGAAGATTTGGTAAAATAAGTGAACAACTTACGAAATAACGTTAAATGATTAAAAAAGTTATGTTGCTGTTATTCTTAACAGTAACCGTGCTAACAGCAGAAGCACAAGTAAAGTTAAACCCGACCGGCAATGACGTTCCGTTGGATTACGCCAACCCCAAACGGTACCAAATAGGCGGTATCACTTTTAGTGGCGTTAAATACCTCGATCCGAATACCCTTACTTCTTTAACCGGCCTTAATATTGGTGATCCGGTAACAGTGCCCGGCGAAGATTTGGGCAAGGCGCTTAACCGGCTATGGGATCAAGGTATTATTGGTGGGGCAGAAGTTTCAATAAGTAAAATTGAAGGTGATAAAATATACCTCGATTTTTTCCTGACGGAAAGACCTCGTTTATCCCGTTTTGTTTTTCAGGGAGTTAAAAAAGGCCAGGAAGACGAACTAACCAAAAAAATTAGTTTAATCCGCGGCCGGGTGGTAACCGATGCCCTGGTGAATACCACTAAAAATGCGGTGCAAAAATATTATATCGAAAAGGGCTTCCGGAATGTGAAAGTAAACATCATTCCCCGGCCCGATTCTGTTTTGTCTAACAGTGTGGTCTTAAATATTAATGTAGACCGGGGCGATAAGGTAAAAATAGATGATATAAACTTTATTGGCAACGAAGCTATTTCGGATAAAAAGCTTCGGAGCAAAATGAAAAACACGAAAGAGAAAAAATTCTATAAGGTACTTACGGCTTCTAAGTTTCAGCCCGCTAAGTTTGAAGAAGACAAGAAAGCCGTAATAGATTACTATAATTCCCAAGGTTACCGTGATGCCGAAATTATTTCGGATTCGGTGTACTCGGTTTCGGAAGACCGGCTCGCTGTTATGTTGCGCATTAACGAAGGCCAGAAATATTATTTCCGGAATATTAGCTGGCGGGGCAATTACGTTTACGACGAAAAGCAACTGGCCAGCGTTCTGGGCATACAACGGGGCGATGCTTACAGCAAAGAATTGCTGGATAAACGATTACAATATAACCCTACCGGCGCCGATGTTTCCTCGCTTTACATGGACGACGGTTATTTATTCTTCAAGATTGATCCGATTGAAGTGGCTGTAGAAGGTGATTCTATCGATATCGAGATGCGTATTTACGAAGGCGCGCAGGCCCGGATTAAAGATGTATCTGTTTCGGGTAATTCCAAAACCAGCGATCACGTGGTACTTCGCGAGCTGTATACCATACCGGGGCAAAAATTTAGCCGGACTAATCTAATTAACTCGCAGCGGGAAATAGCTAGCCTGGGTTATTTTGACCCGGAGCAAATTGGCATGAACCCAATTCCGAACGAAGCGGAAGGTACCGTAGATATTAAATATTCGGTAGTAGAAAAGCCAAACGATCAGATTACCCTTTCGGGTGGCTGGGGTGGGCCTTACGGTTTAGTGGGTACAGTAGGTTTGGTGCTGAATAACTTCTCGGCGCGCAAAGCAACCGATTTCCGCAACTGGCGGCCTATTCCGAGCGGCGATGGTCAGCGTCTGGCACTTAATATTCAGGCCAACGGCTTACGTTACCAGTCTTACTCTTTATCGTTTACTGAGCCTTGGTTAGGTGGCCGCCGCCGCAACTCGTTTAGTGTTGGTGTTAATAAAACAATATCCCGTAGTATAACCGGTGATAACCGCGAGCAGGGAGCCATTATGATCAACGGCGCTAATATTAGCTTAGGGCGTCGTCTTCGTAAACCAGATAATAATTTCTCACTATCGCACTCTCTGAGCTATAACCAATATATAACCAGCGGCGATTTTATTAATTATTATCAGTTTGGTACGCCCGACCCAAATACCAATCGGGTTTCTGCCAATAGTATTTCGTTTATAAATACTTTATCCCGCAGCAGCTTAGACCAGTTAACTTTCCCCAGAAGAGGTTCTGCACTTAGCCTAAGCCTTAACATAACGCCGCCTTATTCTAAAATATCCGATAATTTCGATAAGAACAAATGGATAGAGTTTCAGAAATGGATGTTCGATGCTTCCTGGTTTACGCCTTTAGCTTTCGGCGATAAATTTGTGCTGAATACCCGCGCGCACTTTGGCTTCCTGAATACTTTTAGCGATAAACGCGAAGTGGGTCCTTTTGAACGCTTTAAATTAGGCGGTTCCGGTATGGGCGTTGGTAACTTTATAGTAGGTACCGAGTTTGTGGGTTTGCGGGGCTACGAAGACCAGTCCGTTTCGCCGGTAGATCCTAAAACCGGTCAGAATAATGGGGGTATCGCCTTTACCAAATATGTGGCGGAGATTCGTTACCTGGTGTCGCCAAATCCGGCAGCAACCGTATTTGTACTGGGTTTTGCCGAAGCCGGTAATAATTTTGCCAGCTACCGCAATTACAATCCGTTTAAACTATACCGGTCAGCCGGGGTGGGTGCCCGGATATTTATGTCGGCTTTTGGTTTGCTCGGGTTTGATTATGGTATACCTTTTGATCAGTATCCGGGAGCTCAGAAGAAAGGACAGTTCCACTTTATGATAGGCCAGCAAATCAGATAGCAGGTATTAAAATAAACAACCTGCTTTCCGTTTATTTTTGTGAGGTAGTTTGTGATGTCGCAAGAATGGACTGATTATTGCGAGATTCAAAATTAAACGGCGTAAAAGGAACTGATTTGCCTTAGAACTTGCTTTAAAGCTGCGGCAATTTTGGATAAAATGAAAAAGATTGTATTTTTAATGCTGGGCCTGATTATGCTGGGCCCGGTTTCTTATGCCCAGAAGTTTGGCTACGTTGACTCCGAATTTATTTTGAGTAAAATGCCGGCTTTTTTGGCCGCTCAGAAAGAGGCAGATAAACTGGCAGATAACTGGCAAAAAGATATTGAAAACCAATATAAAGAAATAGACAAGCTTTATAAAAGCTACCAGGCCGAGGAAGTTCTTCTAACAGAGGAAATGAAGAAAAAGCGGCGGAATGAAATTGCCGCCCAGGAGCAGGAAGTAAAAGAAAGCCAGAAAAGAATATTTGGTTTTGAAGGTCAATTATTCCGGCGGCGTCAGGAACTGATAAAACCCGTGCAGGATGAGGTGTACGACGCTATTGAAAAAGTTGCGAAGCAAAAACAGTTACAGATAATATTTGATAAATCGAGTGGCTTGGTAATGTTGTATACCAACCCCGTGCATGATTATACCGAGTATGTATTGGAAGCATTGGGATTAGCTTCGCCGGAGAAGAATACGCCCGGGGCTGATAAACCAGTAATAAATGCTGCTGATACACCGGCCACCACTGCTCAACCCGACGATATGGGAGAAGAAAAGGCTACGCAGGCGCAAGGCGGAGCTACTAATAAAAAGCCTGTAACAGACAAAGCGCAACCTAAAAAAACACAAAACAAAAAAAAGTAAAACAACCGTAATTATTTAAGCAATGAACAAAATTAAAGTTTTAGTAGCAGTAGTATCATTAATGGCTGTGAGCATAATATCAAACGCTCAAACCGCTGCTTCTCTTAAAATTGGTTATACCAATGTAGAGTATATTCTGGCGCTGATGCCGGAAGCCAAAAGAATCGAATCCGACCTGAAAGCCTACAGCACGCAGTTAGAATCGCAGTTGCAGGCCAAATACAAAGATTTTGAAGCAAAAGGAGAGGCTTACCAAAAAGGTGCTTCCACCATGACGGAAGTTATCCGGGCAGATAAAGAAAAAGAATTAATGAATCTGAGAACCTCGATCGAAGAGTTTCAGAAGAACGCAGAAGTTTCTTTGCAGAAAAAGCAACAATCTTTATTAGAGCCGGCTTATAAGAAAATGCAACAGGCCATCGACGAAGTTTCTAAAGAAAATGGTTATACCTATGTGTTTAACTCAGATGCAGGCTATGGCACCAATGCTATTTTATTACATGCACCGGAAGATGGTAATATTTCTGACCTAGTATTAAAGAAAATGGGTGTAACCCCCCCGGCTAAAGGTGCTGCTGGTACCCCCACTACTTCTCCGGCTGCTACCAACACCGCACCTAAAAATACTACACCAAGTCTAAACAACGCCAAGCCTACTACTAAAAAGAAAAAGTAATATTTAGTTTTATCTTTATCAGAAAGCCGATGTGTTTACGCATCGGCTTTTTCTTTTTTAATAATTTTGCTTCTGAATTTCCTGCAGAAGTTACTGTTGTTTTTATATGGATACAAAAGAGATAGATATTGCTAACGCAGATTCCGACGATTTATACGAACATTACCGCATTGTAGTAGATAAAGGTCAGGCCCTGCTCCGGATAGATAAGTTTCTGATGGATCGGTTGCCCAACGTTACGCGTAACAAACTGCAAAATGCTATCAAGGCGGAATCGGTGCAGGTAAATAATGTGCCGGTTAAAGTAAGTTACAAGGTTAAGCCGCAGGATCTGATCACTATAACCTTACCAGATCCGCCCCGAGATACTGACATTGTACCGGAGAATATTCCGCTGAATATTATTTACGAAGATGATGAGTTGCTGCTGGTAAATAAGCCGGCCGGCATGGTGGTTCATCCCGCCTATAGTAACTGGACCGGGACCCTGGTTAATGCCCTGACCTATTATTTACAAAACCTTCCTACCGCACGCAATGGCGAGGGCCGCCCCGGTCTGGTGCATCGCATCGACAAAGATACTTCGGGCTTACTGGTGATAGCTAAAACCGACCTGGCCATGACTTACCTGGCCCGCCAGTTTTACAACCACAGCATTGAACGTACTTATTATGCGTTGGTTTGGGGGGTTCCGAAACAAACTACTGGTACCATTACCGGACACGTAGGCCGAAGTATCAAAGATCGCAAAATAATGGCCGTTTATCCGCAAGGCGATCAAGGGAAGCACGCCGTAACGCATTATAAAGTGCTTAAATCGTTTGGTTATGTCACGCTTCTCCAGTGTAATTTAGAAACGGGCCGGACGCACCAGATTCGGGCGCACCTTAAATTTATTGGCCATCCGTTATTTGGCGATACTACTTACGGCGGCGGCCACCTGGTTTACGGAAAACAAACAGCCTCTTATAAAGCTTTTGTGCAGAATGCCCTGAACTTAATGCCCCGGCAAGCTTTACACGCTAAATCGTTGGGGTTTGTACACCCCTTTACCCGCCAGTTTATGCAGTTCGATTCCGAGTTACCCGAAGACTTTGTGCAAGTACTAAATAAATGGGAGCTTTACGCTGATTAAAATTTTAGGCAAAAAAAAGGGGCTGCTTTCCGGAAAGCAGCCCCTTTTTAATTAAAGGTTATTTATCTTCTGGCACCTTTACTAATGGCATCCAGGTTAGCTAAACCAGTAGCAGCTTCTTTATTGCTAGGGTCTAATTTTTTAACTTCCTGCCAGTATTTACGGGCAGTAGAATAATCCTTTGCTTTATAAGCATAAATTCCTAACATGTAATTGGCAGCTACTAAATAACTTTTATAAGCTTCAGCTTTCGTAGGATCTTTGTTTACCACCTTTATAAACTCATCATAAAGCGGCTTCGCATCACCTGATTTATCTTCATCCTTTTCATCCGCAATACGTGCTCTTTGAAATACGCCGTGGGCATAGGTCGGGTTGGTTTTTAATACAACGGTATACAGGCTATCGGCTGGTGCCATTTGTTTATTGGCATAATAGGCATCTGCTAATCTAACATTATACACGTTCAGGTTTTTAGGCTGGGCCGCAATAATTTTTTTATAAATAGCAATGGCTTTTGTATAATCTTTTTCTTTGGCATAGAAAGAGGCAATATCATCCATCAACTCCACATTAGTCGGATCCATTTCCAAGGCTTTGTTGAAGTTAGTCTGAGCCAAGTCTTTTTTGCCAGCGATAGCCAGCATCCGTCCGTAATAAGCATAATCCGAAGACAGTACAGAAGCGGGGTCGGCTACTTTAAAGTAGTTTTCCATGGTTGTTAAAGCTTCTGCGTTCTTATCGGTTTCGTACAACGAATATGCTAATACCCGGTTCATTACAGCGTGTTTTGGGTCGCGGGACAGTACCTGCTGGGCTTCTGTAATAGTGCCGGGATAATCCTTCGTTAAAAATAAAAATGAAGCGTATTTGGCCCGGGTATCTGCCGTGTTTTCAGCCATCGAAATATATTTCCGGTAGTTTTCTAAGGCTTGGTCGTATTTACCGGCAAAGTAGTACATCTCACCTAATTCACGGTAGGCGGGCGCATAGTTTGGATCGGCAGCAATTGCTGCTTGTAAAGCATTTTGGGCTTCGTTGAAGTTACGCGAACGTACGTAAAGTTGGCCACGGCGGAAATGCGTTTTAGGATTTTTGTTATCGATTTGTAAAGCCCGGTCGTAGCTGGTCATGGCGGCTCCACCACCGTTAGGTGCTAACTGCTGCACATCACCCATAATCAGAAATACTTCCGGGTCTTTGTTTTTTGTTAATTCATTTGCCCGGTTCAGATATTCTATGGCTTTGGTAACGTCTTTT
>JAQBNV010000294.1 GCA_028288395.1 Adhaeribacter sp.
TAGCATCAAGGGTGCGGCGGATGCGCAGGTTATGTTTGAAATTCTGGTCGTAAATAATATCCCGGCCGGCTAGTGCCGCTTCGTACAGGTAATAAAGTAGTTCTTTTTGTTTCGTCGTTAATTCTTCGAAGCCGGGTACCTGGTAACGCAGGATCCGCAAATCCGCAAATTGATCGGTGGCATATTTAAAAGTATCGATAGCGGCGACCAGTTCTTGCGCGGGCGAAGCAACTACCTGTTTGTCATCGGTGTTTTTATCCGTAGTTTCGCTAATGGTTTGTTGGGCGCAACCACCCAACAGAAAAGCAGCCAGGGTGAAGGCTGATAAATAACTGATTTTTTTATACATAAGGGTTATAAAAGAAAAATATACTTTAAGAGCTAAACGCTCAAACCTGCTTTATAATTTCAGATAGGCTGGCCGCTTTGTCAATTTTACCGGAGGAGGTGCTGCTAAATCGGGGAATAAAATAAAATTGCTTTGGTACTTCGTATTTAGAAAGTAAAGGCGTTAATTCTGCTTTAATATTTTTTAAGTCTTCTAAGGCTAAAGGTTCTGTTTCCAGTACGGCCACTAGTTTGCTGCCTAATTTCTCGTCCGGTATAGCTGTTACAAAAGACCGGCAATGCAGATCCAGCTTAAGTAAAACCTGGGCCAGAAGCACTTCCGTTTTTTCCAGCTGAATCTTAACTCCCCCCGAATTGATGGTGTTATCGATCCGGCCCAGCCAATCAAAGGTTCGCGCATCAATTAACGTTACCAGGTCGTTTGTAATAATGGGTTGGTTATTCGTTATATCGCCCTTTATAGTAAGGCAGCCCCGCGGATCCAGGCTTAGTTCTATATTGGCCAAAGCCCGGTAAAAAGGTTCCGGTTCCGGGCCATTCAGTCGCTTTAAAGCAATGTGCGATACAGTTTCGGTCATCCCGTAGCTAAGGTAAACCGGTGCTTTTATGGTTTTGATGGCAGCATTCAGAGCCGGTGTAACGGGAGCACCTCCTACCAAAATGGCTTTTGCAAAATCAAGGATAAGTTTTTTAGCTGGCGTTTCGCTGATTATGGTTTGCAGCTGGTAAGGCACCAACGAAATAAAATCAAAAGGCTTTTCGGGTTTGGAGAAGGCCAGGGGATTGCCAATAGGCTCAATAATAGTCAGATGCAAACCTGCCAAAAGTCCCCGGACCAGCATCATCATCCCCGAAATGGCTTCAACGTTCAGGCATACCAGCACCCGATCAGCCTCCTTCAGTTGAAAAAAATCTACGGTGCGGCGGGCACTGGCCTCCAGCTGGGCGCGGGTTAAGGTAATATTTTTTGGCGGACCGGTAGACCCGGATGTATGGACCACAAACTCCTGCTGCCCATTTAGCCAGTTCCGGCAAAATTCCAGCGCCTTGGCTTCGTAACCATTAATCGGAATACTGTTACGGAAAGCGTAATTAGCTATTTCTTCGTAATAAAACGTTTTCCCGTTCAGCTCCAGTTGGTCCATTTTTTATTAATCGTTGTTCGTTATTTTATGGTATGGGATCCGCAATTATTGGTTTGTTGATAATAAAATAAATTTATTTAGACTTGCCTTGCTTGCCGGTAATAACATACTGGCAAGCAAGGCTTTGTATGTGTTTATACAATTTCTATATCTGAACAAAGATTAACGACCCTATGGAAATTTAGGATATTTGGAGAAATCAGGCTTACGTTTTTCCAGGAAGGCATTTTTACCTTCTTTGGCTTCGTCGGATAAATAATAAAGCAGGGTGGCATTTCCGGCAAGTTCCTGAATACCAGCTTGTCCATCCAGTTCAGCGTTAAATGACGATTTCAGCATACGAAGGGCCATTGGGCTCTTTTCTAATATTTTCTGACACCAGGCCACCGTGGTTTCTTCTAACTGGTCGAGGGGCACTACTTTATTTACCAATCCCATTTGCAGGGCGTCCTGGGCATCGTACTGGTCGCAAAGAAACCAGATTTCCCTTGCCTTTTTCTGGCCTACCACCCGGGCCAGGTAAGATGCCCCGAAGCCGCCATCAAAAGAACCTACATTGGGGCCAGTTTGGCCAAAACGGGCATTGTCGGCGGCAATAGATAAATCACAAACCACGTGCAGTACATGGCCACCACCAATAGCCCATCCGGCTACCATAGCAATAACGGGTTTAGGTATCCGGCGGATCTGCATCTGCAAATCCAGCACATTCAGGCGCGGCACGGTATCTTCGCCAATGTACCCACCGTGGCCCCGCACGCTCTGGTCACCGCCACTGCAAAAAGCTTTTCCGCCCTCGCCGCTTAAAATTATTACGCCTATTTCCGGGTTCTGGCGGGCAAGCTCCATCGCTTCACTCATTTCCTGCACCGTTAAGGGCGTAAAGGCATTGTGTTTTTCGGGCCGGTTGATGCTAATGCGGGCAATGCCCTGATACTGTTGGAACAATATTTCTTTAAATTCTTTGATGGGTTGCCAGGCGTATTTTAACTGCATAATTCTTCTCCTTAAGTTTGCTTTAAAAGGGTTTCGAAGGTAGGGCATCTTACGTAAAAATAAA
>JAQBNV010000316.1 GCA_028288395.1 Adhaeribacter sp.
CGCCGAGGCTTTTTTGCCGAAGTAATAATCCAGGCACAGGTTTTCGGAGTAGGCGGTAAAACTTTCGTGAATCCACATATCAGCAATATCCTTATATGTAATATTGTTGGCGAACCACTCGTGCCCCGATTCATGGACGATAATAAAATCGAATTTAAGCCCCCAGCCACTTTTGCTCAGGTCTTTGCCTAAGTAGCCATTCTGGAATTTATTGCCGTAGGTAACCGAACTCTGATGCTCCATGCCCAGGTAGGGCACCTCTACCAGTTTGTAGCTGTCCTTGTAAAAAGGATAAGGGCCGAACCAATGCTCAAAAGCCTTTAACATGCGGGGCACTTCTGCAAAATGCTTTTTGGCTTTGGCAAGATTGTCGCGCAGCACGTAGTAATCACAATCCAATACCCCTTTTTCGCCGGCGTATTTCTCGCCAAAGTGCACATAATCCCCAATATTAAAATTTACCCCGTAATTATTAATGGGGTTGGTTACGGCCCAATGGAAGGTTTTGGTACCATCGGTATGCTGTACTACTTTCCGTAGCCGCCCGTTAGATACATCGGTTAGTTTCTGCGGCACGGTTACGCTGATGAGCATGCTGTCCGGCTCGTCGTACATGTGGTCTTTGCAAGGCCACCACAAACTGGCACCATCGCCCTGCACCGAAGTAGCCACAAACGGATTACCGTTGGCATCCTGCCGCCAGGTAACCCCGCCGCTCCAGGGCGGATTTTTGCTCACCTGCGGCTTCCCACCGTACGTCACCTCCAGTTTATTTACCTTACCCGGGTCCTGTTTATCCCTTAATTTAATAAAATAAGCATTTCCTTCGCGGTTAAAGGTTAAGGGCTTACCGTTTTGGGTTACCTGTTCAATGTGCATAGGCGGCTGCAAATCCAGTTGCAGGGTTTGGTGCGGCTGCAACACACGATACTGCACGGTGTTTTTCCCCCGGATGGTACTATCGGCCGGATTTACTTTTATATCCAGGTGATAATGCGTAAGATCCCACCAGGCCCTTTCTGCTGTAATGGAGCCGCGTAAGGTATCCTGACGGGTAAACTCGGGCTGCTGGGCCTGGCCGACAAGGGCTACGAAAACGAACAGGATGATGCCGGTTGCCCGCAAAAAAATAGTATGATTACTAAAAAACTTCATGCAACTAAAATTTATGCCAGATTAAAGTTGGGGTCTTAAATTAATACCCGCCATCTTAACCTGGTTCTTATATTAAAGGTACGAGCTAAGAAATAAAATGCCAGCAGTTGCCGCCGAATTAATAATTTAGTTATTGCTGTAAGCCGGTTCTCCCACCCTAAGCTCAACTAGGCCTTACCAGTTTGCCACAATATTTAAAAAATACGGCCGCCTTAGAATATTGCCTTTTGGAAGAACTGTCGGGGCTTCCTTAACTGGTTCCGGCAATTCTAATCCGCAAGAATATTTTGCTGCTATAATACTTAACTTTAGGAATGGTATTTTAGCGCTTAAATATTAGCTTTACGTTATGGCTGATTCTTTATTAAACCGCAGAAATTCTTTAAAGGTATTAGGTGCTACCGTTGGCTTGTCGTTGTTGCCCGAAATAAACCTGGCTAAACCAGCGCCCAAACCGGCTTTTACTTACTGCCTAAACATGAGCACCATTATGGGCCACAAACTGGGCTTTGTAAAAGAGCTAGAAGTAGCGGCCAAAGCCGGGTTCCGGTCCGTAGAGATATGGATGAATTCGTTGGAAGCCTACCTCAGCGGAGGCGGTACGCTCGCCGATGCCCGCAAACGGTTGAACGATCTGGGTTTGAAAGTAGAAAATGCCATTGGCTTTGCCCAATGGATCATAGACGACGAGGCTGGCCGGAACAAAGGCCTGGACCAACTGAAACGCGAAATGGAACAACTGGCGCAACTGGGTTGTAAACGCACAGCAGCTCCGCCGGCCGGTGCCACCAAAGACCCGGGCCTGGATTTGAAAAAGGCGGCCGAACGCTACCGCAAAATATTAGAATTAGGCGATCAAACCGGGGTAGTACCACAACTGGAACTCTGGGGATTCTCGCAGAACCTGAACCGCCTGAGTGATGTGTTGTACGTAGCTACCGAAAGCGGCCACCCGTCGGCTCGGCTCCTGCTCGATGTGTACCACTTGTACAAAGGTGGCACCAGCCTCGACAGCCTGCACCTGGTGGGCAAATCCGCCATCGAAATATTCCACGTGAACGACTACACCGCATCTTCTAATCCGGCTACCATCACCGATGCGGACCGCATTTATACCGGCGATGGCGTAGCGCCTATTCCGCGCATCCTGCAGGCCCTGCGCCAACCCGACCGGCCCCTGATTATTTCTTTTGAAGTATTTAACAAAAATTATTATACCCAGGATGCCCTACTGGTTGCCAAAACTGCTCTGGCTAAAATGAAAACCGCCACCAAGTCTGTTTAAATATTTAATAAGCTGACCTCCGCTTTTCTTTGGCAATTACTGCTAAAGAAAAGCGGAGATTAATTTAATGGTAAACCCACCCTTAACCTCTCCGAGGAGGAGAAAGCGCTATTCTGTTTGACACGTGGATGCTTTGCTTAGGCAATATTCCTAAAAACTAATTCACTAACAGCTAATACCTAAAAGCTAATTAATATTCCAGTCCGTTTTTCCGGAACTCACTCATGAGCAGTTCTACTACCCGGCTGTAGCTTTGGAGGCCTTCGGTTTGGTCGTTTGCTTTCAGGAACAGATCGTGGATACCATCGCTGATTACTTCAATCGGGTTCTGAAAACTTTCCCAGTACTCGCGGTTCTTTTTTAAATCCTGCTGCAATCCCCGGCTGTAGGTCTTTTCCAGTTTTTCGTAAGCAATGGGGTTTACTCTTTTCAGGCGGTTCATGGCGTATTTCATGGCCATCAGGTTACCCGAATACTGACACGAAGGGTCCGGATGCAGCCTACTAGCCAGGTACGATACAAAATTAGCTTCATCTTCCGAAGCAAAACCAATCTGGTGGGCCATTTCGTGACAGACGGTAGCCGGCAATAAAAAATTAGGCGGGTCCATGTTTACGTTTGCTTCGCCGGTAAACGGAAAATAAATACCGCCAATGCCAAAAAACGACATTAACTGGGGCACATACACCTGCTTTACGGCCGGGTGCGCGTAAGCAAGTTCCGGGTATTGGCGGGCAATGATGGTAAACCCAACCGTTGCCTCCTGAAGCATCTGGTCGTGGCTAAGGGGCAAAATCAAGGGTTGGTTTTCCTGTTGCGTCAGGCGGTGGCGGCTCTGATTGGTAAGCTGAATTAATTTAGCGCAGAGTGTTTTTAGTTCTGGCGTTGATATTTCCCGTTGGTCTAGCCCTACAATTTCCTGGAGGGGCCGGCGGTGGTAATTAAGACCCCACATAACCGTAAACAGGAAGTAAAACACCGATAAAAAAGCG
>JAQBNV010000332.1 GCA_028288395.1 Adhaeribacter sp.
TAGCATAAAACTGCCATAGCATGTGAAAAATCAAAATATTCAAAGATAAATAACTTATTGTCTACCTTTCTTTTAAATATGCTTTAAAAAATATAAAATTATATGAATTATTTTGTACTTTGCATTAATCGATTTATATTTTAACTTAAAATATAACAATTTATCCCTATGTCAAAACTACCCTATCCCTTTATTGTCTTTGCCTTATTGCTGCTATCTTTTAGGGTAGCCGCCCAGACAAACCAGTTACCAGCCCTTATTGACCGGGAGTTATTCTTCGACGATCCGGAGATAACAAATGGGCAGATTTCACCGGATGGTGCCTATATTGCCTACATAAAACCTTATAAAGGTACCCGCAATATATGGGTAAAAAAGCGCGCCGAACCTTTTACCGCCGGTAAGCCCGTGACAGCTGATACCTCCCGGCCCATTATTAATTATTCATGGTCGCGGGATGGAAAAAACTTATTATATGTGCAGGATAAGGGCGGGGACGAAAACTTTCATATTTATGCTGTTCAACCCAGCAGCGTAGTGCCGGTCGGCCAGGATGTACCCTCTGCCCGCAATTTAACCGATATGCCTAAGGTGCGGGCCATGATTTACCACGTATCCTGGTCGGAGCCCAATATTTTGTATGTAGGCCTGAATAACCGCGATAAAGCCTGGCACGACCTTTACCGCCTGAACCTGACTAACGGCGAAAAGACCTTGGTGCGGGAAAATAAGGACCGGATAAATGGCTGGACTTTTGACTGGAACGATAAGCTGCGCTTAGCCACCCGCTCTGCACCAGATGGCAGTACCGAAATTCTGCGTGTAGAGAATAAAGACCTGAAGTCGATTTACAACACTACTGTTTTTGAAACCAGTGTGCCAGTAGGTTTTCATAAAGATAACAAGCGTTTTTACCTGAGAACCGATAAAGGCAACCGCAACTTACAACAACTGATTTTATTGGATCCGGTAACCCTGAAAGAAGAACTGGTAGAAACGGACCCGAAGAACCGGGTAGATTTTGGCAGTATCCGTTTTTCAGAAGTTACCCATGAACCTATTTATACCGTTTACCAGGATGACCAGTTGCGCCGGTACTGGAAAGATAAATCTTACGAAAAAGATTTAAGCGTAATTGAGCAAAAGTATCCGGGGAAAGAAGTTACGCTTGGGTCGGCAACTAAAAACGAGCAGTACTGGATGCTGCATATAGCCGGGGATGTAAACCCGGAAGAAGTTTATTTATTAGACCGGAAAACAAAGCAACTTACTTTCCAGTATAGCCCCCGCCCCAAGTTACCAATTAAAGATTTGGCAACCATGCAGGTAATCCGTTATAAATCTTCGGATGGTTTAGAAATACCCGCTTACTTAACCCTGCCTAAAAATGCCGGACAGAAGAACCTGCCTTTGGTGGTGTTTCCCCACGGTGGGCCCTGGAACCGGAACATTTGGGGCTTCAACAGTTATCATCAGTATCTGGCTAATCGCGGTTATGCGGTATTATCGCCCAACTTCCGGGGTTCTACCGGTTATGGCAAAGATTTTCTAAATGCCGGTAATAAGCAATGGGGCGATAAAATGCAGGATGATATTACCTGGGGTGTGAAACACTTGGTGACACAGGGCTTAGTCGATCCCAAACGAGTAGGCATTATGGGTATCTCTTACGGCGGTTATGCCACCTTAGCCGGACTAGCGTTTACCCCCGAGGTATATGCGGCCGGCGTTTCCATTGTGGGGCCCTCTAACCTGCACACGCTTTTAACTACTATTCCGCCATATTGGGAATCAGTCCGGAAGGTTTTTGCGGAACGTATGGGTGATTTAAATACCCCGGAAGGAAAAGCACAGTTGGCACGCCAATCGCCATTAAATTCTGCTGATAAAATTAAAGCTCCTTTACTCGTGGTACAAGGCGCCAACGACCCGCGGGTAAACAAAGCCGAATCGGACCAGATTGTAATTGCCCTCCGCACCAGGGGATTTCCTGTGGAATATATTGTAGCGCCCGATGAAGGCCATGGCTTTGCCCGTCCGGTAAATAATATGGCCATGCTGGCGGCAGCCGAGAAATTTTTAGCGAAGCACCTGGGGGGGCGCTACCAGGAATCGATGACCCCAGCGGTAGCAACCCGTTTAAAAGAAATAACTGTAGAGGTGAAAAGTGTAGCCCTGGCGGAACCTCAACCCGCCGAAAAGAAATAATATTTGTAAAAGTTTGTTAACAAGCCAATACCTAGTTTATTTCTGCAAAAGCTTTTTCATTACTATGGAAAAAGAACGTAAAGGAGGAAACTAGGTATTGGCTTGTAAATTGAGGTTAGATTATTGGTGATTTTATAATTACCAGAGGTAACAAGCCAAACTTTTAACTCTTCATTTAGGCCCTTACAGCCTTTAGTCTTTGTTATAGAAAGTTAGCGTAGCACCAGCAATCTGCTATTGCACCTGGTAGCTAAAGCTAGAAGAAACATGAAAAACATGCTCCTTAGCCTGGCTGACAAGATAAAACTGCGTAAAAGAGGCACCATTGAAGCCGTCAATGACATTCTAATGAGTGTCTGCGACATCGACCACTCCCGTCACCGAAGCCCTATTAATGCGCTGGTCCATATCCTAGCAGGACTCACTGCTTACTCTTTTTTAGAACACCAGAAAACTGCTTTTAACCCCGCTAGAGTAGCCGCTTAATGTTAATTTAAAAGGCCGGAGCCGCTAACAGGAAAGCGGTAAGAATTTTTCCATACCGGGTGGCCCAGGCTTTCGGTGGCATGATAATACAGCGTCAGGTAGTTATTTTTAAAATAAATCAGCGCCATTAGCTATTGGTGCTATAATCTTTTTCCAGCCATTCGGCAGCAATTTTTTCATTTTTAAAATATTGGTGATCAAATTTAATAATTTTGTTGCCCCGCTTGTAAATACTTTCCACTGCCATTTTATTAAATATATCGTCCGAAACCAGGGTAGCCATTTTGCGCAACGGTGAAGCACCCAGTTTGGGGATCATAACCGCTTGCACCCATTCCTGATCCTTTTTGCGGATGGCTTTCATTTTGCGGTTGTCTGCCAGCCAGTAAAGAGGTTGTTCTTCCTCTAAAAGCTTAAGGCATTGGGTAGTGGCGTGGCGCAGATCTTCGCTGCTCAGAAAGCCATCCCAAACCGCCCGGGCCGTTTGAGTACTCCGATTGTAGTACAGGATAAGAAAATCATCTTGATAGTAAACTTCTTCCATAGTCATGTTTAAGTCCGGTAATATTATCCCGGATATATCAATCAGCAGTTGGCTCTCCTTGATTATACTGGTTTAACGGAGGTTGGTTATTTACTAGTCTTACTTTTTAGAATGAAGGTTAAGCGGGAGAAAAAGATAGGGCTATTTAGTCTTTTTTTGGAGCGGTTGAATATTTTAAATATTAAATAAATAATGGGCAGGCCGGGCAATATACCGGATTTATTATTTTGGGATTCAGCCTTTTTAATAATATTTTAAATCTATCCTAACTACAATTTGTAGCAATTACCCAACAATTTAATATGCTCTTGAGCCAATATAGAAAGGCTTTAGTCGGAAAACTAATCAATAAAAATTTTTAGTTTTAACCCGAAAGATAATATTCCGGCGGTAATTGGAGTTTATGTAAAACATGCCAAACTTTAAAGAAAAGTCTTTTATAAGATCGATCAGAAGAAAGGTTATTGCTGCCTTTTTGATTGGGGCAGTGGCCATCGCTTCGTTTTGGATTGTGACCCAAGTTGGTTTTAACGGTATGCTGCAAGCCGTTAAAGAAGTTTCGGCGCCTAACGAAAAGTTACAGATTGTAAATAATCTCTTCCACCACATTACCCAGCTCGATCAGTTACAAAAGGCGGGGGCTATTCAAAATCCAGCTAAATCGGGACGAGCTTCTAAGCGCAAATCGGAATACCTCCTAAAAACCATTGATACTTTGCGCCAGTTAAGTGCCGGCCAGGCCGTACAACTGCAGCAGTTAGATTCGATGCAAGCCATTTTACACTCCCGCGACAAACTGCTAAAGAGTTACCTCAACCTGCGGGCAGATTTTGTGCGCAACGAAGCCCTTTCGCAGCGGATCAATGCCGTTTCTAAATTTATTTCCCAAACCAAGCCCAAAGTAGATAGCAGCATTATTACCACGAACCAGAAAGTTACCACTACTACCGTTATTCCGACAGAAACGCCCAACGGCGGTAGTCGCAAACAACCTTTTTTGAGCCGCTTATTCGGTGGCCGGAAAGCCGATAAATTGCCGCCCGCCCTTAAATATGTAGAAGAAGAATTAAAAGTGCAGGTAGATACGCTTTCGGTAGCCGCGCAGGACAGTGCTCTCTGGCAGGTAGAAAAAATGATGCGGCGCATTGAGCGGGAGCAGCATGCGCGCACCACCAGATTATTAAACCGCGAATTAGCTTTGGTAAACTCAGGCAACCAGTTGCATAAACAGCTTTTGGTATTGCTGCACACCATCGAAGCCGAAGAAGTAAAACAAGTAAAGCAAAATAACCGGCAGGCCACAGATGTAATGAATGCCAGTATCGACCGCATAAATGCCATTATGATCGCTTTCTTTGTGGGCGCAGCTTTGCTGGTATATTTAATATTTATTGATATTTCGCGTAGCCAGAAATACCGTCGGCAATTATTAATTGCGAAAGAAGAAGCCGAAGCAGCCAGGGAAGAAGCCGAGCAACTGGGGCAGGTAAAACAACGGTTCCTGGCGAACATGAGCCACGAAATACGTACCCCGCTGCAGGCCATTCTGGGTTTTGCCGAGCAGGTGCGCCAGCAGGAGCAGCCAAAGCCCGCCGCCCTCGAAGCCATTTACCAGTCGTCGGAGCATTTGCTGCAGATTGTGAACGAAGTGCTGGATTATAGCCGTATTGTATCAGATAAATTTACGTTTGAGCAGCAGCCATTTTGTATGTCGCAACTGGTAGACGAGGTAGTAAAAACCATGCAATTGTCCGCCGATAGCAAATTATTAAAGCTCCGCCTGGAAAGCAACGTGCCGCAAAAGATGTTACTGGTGGGCGATGCTTTCCGGTTGCGGCAAATCCTGTATAACCTGTTGGGCAACGCCATTAAATTTACGCCGGCCGGTGAAGTACAATTAAATGTTTCGTATGCTGAAGCCGGTGAAAAAATGGCTTTTCGCTTCGAAGTAAAAGATACTGGTATTGGCATTCTTCCTGACGAGATTAGCCACATTTTCAATTCTTTTGAGCAGGCAAATGCGGCGGTGGCCCGCACACACGGGGGCACCGGTTTAGGCTTGAGTATTGTTAAAACTTTGGTAGAAAGCCAGGCGGGTACCATTACAGTAAGTAGCAAATCAGGCGAAGGCTCCTGCTTTAAAATAAACCTGGCTTTTGCGAAAGCAGTACCGGCGGCTGTAGATACTAACTGCGGCTTACCTGACCCTGTCGCCAGCGGGTACCGGGGCAAGGTATTGGTAGTAGACGATGATGCCTTTATTCTGCAGCTGTGCGGTACCATTCTGCAAAAGCGCCATATTTCTAATACCTGTACCGCTGATGCACCTGCGATATTAACCCAGAAGTGGGACGAAGCGGTGAAGCTGGTATTGCTCGATATCCGGATGCCCTACCTGAATGGGTTACAGTTATGCCAGGCATTGCGCACCCGCCTGGGTAAAAATACACCAATATTTGCCCTAACCGCCCAGGCTTTACCGGAAGAACGGGAAGCAATTCTGGCTCAGGGCTTCGATGGTATTTTAATGAAACCTTTCCGGGAGCAGGAATTACTGGCTTTGGTTCAGAAGTACCTGCCCGCCGATTTAGCTAAGAACACCAAAACTACGGTTGAAGCTGCATTTTTGCCGGAGGCTGCACCCGATTTTTCGCGGCTGTTGCAAATGACGGGTGGCAACGAAGAGTTGTTGGATAAAATTCTGCACCAGTTTATCCGGGATACCCGGCAGGATCTGGAATATTTAGACCAAAGCCTGGATCAGGAATTACCAGGGCTGGTGAGTGAAATTATACACCGGCTGGCGGGGCGTACCGGGCAATTGGGAGCAGTAGCCCTGGCGGCACGTTTGCGCCGGGTAGAAATTGCCCTGAGTCAGCAGCAACCTTTAGCGAAATTACGGCCGGAGATTAATACTTTACAGGTGGGGGTAAAAGAGCTTAAAAAGTATATCCAAAACCGGGTAAATGCCTTACAGGAAATATAAATTTTCAGCCCGCAATATTGTATTTGCTTAGTTTCAGGTAAAGTGTTTTCCGATCTATATTTAATAAGCGAGCCGCTTTTGATTTATTATATTTTACTTCCTGCAGGGTTTTGAGAATCTGTTCGCGTTCGGTAGCTTCCTGGCGGGCTTTCAAATCGGGTCCCTCGGGCTGCGGGGTTTCGTGCAGGGGCAGCACCATTTCCTCGGGCAAAGTTTCTTGGCTGGCTATTGTGCCGGGCGTTAACAGCACGGCCCGCCGCACCACATTGCGAAGCTCGCGGAGGTTACCCGGCCAGTGGTATTCTTTAAATATAGCTGTTACCTCGGGCGCAAATGAAGCTACCTGCCGGCCTAGTTCCTGGTTGGCCAGATTAGTAAAATGCTGTACAAATATTTCCAGGTCGCCGTTCCGGTCCCGGAGAGCTGGTACTTTAATTTTAAACTCGTTCAGGCGATGGTACAGGTCTTCCCGGAATTCGCCATTTTTCACCCGGGCGGCTAAATCTTCGTTGGTGGCGGTAATTACCCGCACATCAATATTTAGCTGTTTATTGCTGCCCAGGGGCTGCACCACCCGTTCCTGTAAGGCCCGCAGAAGTTTCACCTGAATATCGTAGCTTAGGTTGCCCACTTCATCCAGGAAAACAGTACCGCCCCGCGCGGCCTGAAATAATCCTTCTTTATCGTGCAAAGCTCCGGTAAAAGCGCCTTTTACATGACCAAATAATTCGCTGTTAGCCAGTTCGCCCGAAATAGCACCGCAATCAATGGCGACAAAAGGCGCTGCGGACCGTTTGCTGAGCCGGTGAATGGTGCGGGCCGCATATTCTTTACCGGTGCCGCTTTCGCCCTGAATAATCACCGACATCTCGGTGGGCGCTACCAGGCTGATAAAACCATAGAGTTGTTCTGATGCTTCACTGTGGCCCTGAATTAAGAGTGGGGAGCTTGTTTCGGGAGCAACGGCGGGTGCCTCTTTTTTATTTAATGCCTCCTGCACCACCATCAGCAGTTCGTCGGGGTTTACCGGTTTGGTAATATAATCAAAAGCGCCTAAGCGCATGGCCCGCACAGCTGTTCCCACTTCCCGGAAGCTGGTCATCATGATAATGGGCGTAGGTAAATTACGCGCCCGCACCGCTTCCATAATGTCAAAACCCGTACCATCGGGCAAACGATAATCAATTAAAAGGAGATCGTAGGTTTGGCTGGTCAGGTATTTGATGCCATCCTTTACCCGGTGCACTACCTCTACTTCGAAACCCTGGTTTTTCAGGAAGCCTTCCAGGATCAGGGAAAAAGTTAAGTCGTCTTCAACAAGTAAGAATCTGGCCATGCCTGGTAAAAATACGCTGAATACGTGAAAGTAAAAGAAAAAGCCGGGGAATGCCCGGCTTTTTCTCAGTTTGGTTAAAAGGTTATTGCCATTAATTAAACGAATTTTTCATAATTTTATTTGACCAGACAGTAAGACAATAATCAGGCATAAGGGGTATTAATACTTTATGCAAATGATACGCTCTATTAGATATACTGGTGTTGTAGATTAGTAATTATTGCTTTAACCTATAGCGTTGGAACAGGTGCCCCGAAGGGCAATTATTTATTTAACCGGCTTTCCTTCTTTGTCTAGCTTAACGCTGCCGGATTCATTATCTTTTTTCAGGTTAATGGCATAATATTCTTTGCCATCAGCACCTTTAACTAAAAAAGCTTCGGTAGCGGTCCAGACTTTTAAAGTTGGACTAGCCAGGGTGGTTTTTACAGCGGCCGGTAATTCCTCGATGGTAACGGCTGTTTTCGCTTCTTCGGTGGTTGCCGGAGCAGCAGGAGAAGTTTGGGTAGCAGCGCCCTGTTCGCCGGCGCCAGTTTGGGTAGTACCAGTAGTAGCAGGTGTTTGCGTTTGGGGGGCTGTTTGCGCATTGGCAGCAACCGCACTGAACATTACAAAAGCAAAGGCAGATAAAACAACTTTTTTCATAACTATACTTGTTTGTGGTTAAACACTGTTAGATGTCTGTTCTTTATTCTATTGTCATGCCAGAAATAAGAAATTAATTCAAGTTTCTTAGTATTAGCACTTTATGCTTATGGGCGTAATTTTTATAAATTTTAAGTTGTGGAATTATGCTACAGTTTGGGGTGAGTGATTGCCGGCAATCGCTACACTTTGGGGTATATGGTTAAAGAAGAGTCTATATTCAGTAAAAGAAAAAATGGCTCCTGGAGCCCTGCGGAAAATTGGTAGATAAAAAAATATTAGCCGGGACCAGCGATTACGGTCCAAGGTTAAGCAACCCGAAATATCTAAAAGAATAAACCCCGGCCGGCACTTGTAAAAAGTGCTGACCGGGGTTTAAGTAAAAACGGCATACGTAAAAGCGATTAATAATTGCTGCAAGAGCCCAGCGGGGTATATTTATCCAGTGTATAAACCGGTAAAACCAGCTGCCGAACGGCTTTGGTTAAGTTTTATTAAAAAACTTATGTGCTAAATCTTATTTAAACATGCCTTTCAGCTTGGCTAGTTTGGTTTGAAAATCATCTTCGGGTTCTTCTACGCGTTTGCTGTTGCCGCCTTTTCTAGCCCCGCCATTTCCACGTTCACCTGCTGGTTTACTAGCGGCATACGGGTCTGATTTCATGGATAAAGCAATCCGTTTGCGGGCCACATCTACTTCCAGCACCGTTACTTCTACTTTTTGGTGCACTTTAACGGCTTCGGCCGGGTTGCTGATAAATTTATCGGAAAGGTGACTGACGTGTACCAAACCGTCCTGGTGCACCCCAATATCTATGAAAGCACCAAAAGCGGTAATGTTGGTAACAATACCAGGCAGTTTCATGCCGGCACGCAAATCTTTCATTTCGTTTACGCCTTCGGTAAAGCTAAAGGCTTCAAAACCTTCGCGCGGGTCCCGGCCCGGTTTGGCTAATTCCGCCATAATATCCTGCAGGGTGGGTAAGCCTACGTCGGCGGTTACGTATTTTTTCAGATCCAACTTCTGGCGCAATTCGGCGCTTTTCATCAAATCGGTAACCGTCGCGTTTAAATCAGCAGCCATCTTTTGTACCAGCGCATAACGTTCGGGGTGCACCGCCGAGGAATCGAGCGGGTTTTTGGCATCGCGAATGCGGAGGAAGCCGGCTGCCTGTTCGTAAGCTTTATCGCCCAAACGCGGCACTTTCTTTAATTCAGAACGGCTTTTAAATGGGCCATTTTCGTTGCGGTAGCTTACAATGCTTTGGGCCAAGCTCGGTCCTAGTCCGGAAACGTAAGTTAATAATTGCTTACTGGCGGTATTTACTTCCACCCCCACGGCGTTTACCGAGCTCATGACCACATCATCCAGGGTATGTTTTAAAGCCACCTGATCTACATCGTGCTGGTACTGACCCACGCCAATGCTTTTCGGGGCTATTTTTACCAGCTCGGCCAGCGGATCCATCAGGCGACGGCCAATAGAAACCGCGCCGCGCACGGTAACGTCATAATCCGGAAACTCTTCGCGGGCTACGTCCGATGCCGAATAAATAGATGCACCGCTTTCGTTTACCATTACCACCGCAATGTTAACGGGTAAACCCAGACTCTTTACAAACGTTTCGGTTTCGCGGCTGGCGGTGCCGTTACCAATGGCAATGGCTTCTACTTCAAATTTATTCGCTAAATATTTAACCGTGGAAGCGGCTTCCTGGGCCTGGCGGTTGCCAGTGTGCGGGTACACGTTTTCGTTGTGCAGCAGCTTGCCTTGTTTATCCAGCACCACCAGTTTGCAGCCGGTCCGGAAACCCGGATCTAAAGCCAGCACCGTTTTCTGGCCCAGCGGGGCGGATAATAATAACTGGCGGAGGTTATCGGCAAATACCCGGATGGCTTCTTCGTCGGCGCGTTTCTTGGAACTCATGCGCACTTCGGTTTCCATGCTCAGCTTCAGCATGCGCTTATACGAGTCTTTGGTAGCTAGGCATACCTGTTCGGCGGCTTCGTTGTTGCCCTTTACAAACATATCTTCCAGAATACCAAGAGCGGCTTCTTCTTCGGGTTGCGCGTTTAGCATCAGAATCATTTCTTTTTCGCCGCGGCGCAAAGCTAAAATCCGGTGCGAAGGTGCTTTTTCAATCGGCTCTTCCCACTCAAAATAATCTTTGTATTTCTGGCCTGCCTCTTCTTTGCCAATCATTACGCGGCTTTTAAACACCCCTTTCTTCTCGAACAAATTCCGCATACGCGCCCGGGCGTCTGGATTTTCGTTTATCCATTCGGCAATAATATCGCGGGCACCGGCCAGAGCTTCTTCGGTGTCTTTTACTTCTTTTTCGGCGCTGATGTATTGGCTGGCTTCGGCGGTCACATCAAAACGTTCCTGTGCAAAAATACGGGTAGCCAGCGGCTCCAGTCCTTTTTCGCGGGCAATGGTGGCTTTGGTGCGGCGCTTGGGTTTGTAGGGCAGGTAAATATCTTCAAGCACCGCCATGGTTTCGGCGGCGTTAATTTTCGCTTCCAGTTCCGGCGTTAGTTTTTCCTGGTCTTTAATCGATTTCAGGACGGCTTCGCGGCGTTTGTCGAGCTCCCGGAGTTGCTCCATGCGGTCGCGGATAGCGGCCACGGCCACCTCATCTAGGGAGCCGGTTACTTCTTTGCGGTAGCGGGATATAAACGGTACCGTGGCGCCCTCGTCTAATAATTGCGAAGTTGCTTGTACTTGTTTTATACTGATGGTTAACTCAGTAGCAATTTTAAGGTAGTGGTTGATATTAATATTTTCT
>JAQBNV010000357.1 GCA_028288395.1 Adhaeribacter sp.
AACCTATTTTTAGAGCCTGGCCCAGGGTGCTATTCCGGCGGTTTTAAGTTTTTGGTACAGGAAAACGAAATAAATCAGGTCGAAGGTCAGGATTGCTATATAAAGCAGAAAAAGCAGGTAGGAACCCGGGAAATAGAGGTAAAAAGTGATAGAAGCCAGAATGGTACCAATCATTTTAAACAAGGCAATGTATAGCGATTGGCCGCTGACATTATTTCGTTTTAATAAAAGTTGAATGAAAAGTACCGACATGAGGAGGTTCTGACCAAAAGCCGCATAATAACCCACGTATTCTTTTAGTTCCAACGAAAGAAAAGCAATAATAAGGGCCGAAAATAGCAGGCTCAATAAGAAAACCTGGTAAAATAAACTTTGGGGCAGGTTCCTGGGGAAATCCTTACGGCCGTAATAAAAATATTGCACCATCAATCCCAAATCAAAACTCAGCCAGATAAAATTGGTAATTCGCTGGGGGTAAGGGTGGGGAAAAACAAAAGCAAAAATAAACTCCCAGGAAAGGTTCGCAGCTAATGCCAACATGGGCATGCCATAATATTTATCTTTATAACTGCGCCGCAGAATAAATAAATAAGTAAGCGTCCAGAAAATACCACTGCCGATTAAAAGAGAATTTGCGATGAAAGGATCAACTGGTATTGGCTTAGGCAGCATAGACAGGTATATTGTTAAGCAAGTTCTGACCTTATTGGCCAATATTTAATTTCATACACAATACCCGCCAAAGGCATTTTTGTTTTGACGCTGGTTACATTTAATGTATCTGCCTTTTTTAAAGGGGTAATTTTAATCCGTTCAGTTGGTGCCTGCCTATGAAGTAAGAAGGTGATAAATAACGGTGTGAAGGAGTTAGTAAAAGGCATTTCTCCCTTTTAAATATTCGCGCAAGTAAACAAATCTAACGGCTTTTATTTTCCAGGATAACAACTACCGGGCCTTCGGTGGCCCATTGCTTGTTCTGCTTATCGGAAGCCAGTTGTGTATTCAGCACAAAGGAGCCCAACACTAGATCTATATCGCCGTCGCCATCCAAATCGCCTTGGTCGAGCGTGAGCCACCGCCCTCGGTTACTGCCCGCAAAAGTAGACGCCCGGAAAGTTAAATCACCTTTATTTTCGAGGAAAATAAAACTTTCCTGGGGCAAATCACGGAAACGGGCAAAGAAAGCAATAGCGGCGATATCCAGGTCCCCATCGCCATCGAAGTCGGCGGCAGTAGCTTTGTACGATCCGTTTTGGGGAAAAAAATAAGTTTCTTTTAATTTATTCCGGCCATTATTCAAATAAATACGAATACCGTGGTAAGGCTTTTGAACCGGTTTAAAATCGGCATTATCACCGGCAGTATACAATATATCGGGAAACCCATCCTGGTTGAAATCAACTAATTCGAAGGAACTCGAACCCATAGCAGGGGAAAACTGAATAACTTTCTCTTCCCGGAACGTCCCGTGGCCTTCGTTATAAAAAATTATTATTTCTTCGTTTCCCTGGGCCATTAAGGCGATTATATCGGGCCGTTTATCATGATTTAAATCCTGCACGTAAGCCCGCACGGCCCCGGGAGCATTTTTGAGGATGTGTTTTCGGAAAGTCTGGCCAGATCCGCCTTCGTACCAGTTCAGGCTGCCGGTTTGGTTGCCAAATTCACAAACGAGTAAATCCGGTTTATTATCGCCGTTCAGTTCGGTAAACTGCGCTTGTACGGGCCGTTGGAGTCGGTTAAGGATTACTTTGGGCTGTTGCTGCCCCGGCAAATAAAAAGTAAGAACGCCGGCTGGTGCATCCGACGGAAAAAAACTACCAATATTTAAAGCATAATTTCCTTCGGGCTGCATTAAATAATCCGAAGCAACGGCATATAGCGGCAAAGTTTTTTGTAACTGGCCCCGGCTATTTAATTGCAGGAGCCTATTTTGTTTTGCCAATCCCACCCACAACTGCTGCCGGACCGGATCTACTTTTACCAGTGTAACACTGGCGGGCCGGAAAGGCAGATCCGGGAAGTGCGGAACAAAAAGAGAAATATTCGGGGCAATATTTAATTTCGCGGCAGGAGAGGAGGCTTTCGCCGGCGCAACCGTTAAGTAGTAATCCGTTATTTTCTGAAAATCAGTAACTGAAATAGTGGGCGACTCCGGGAAAATATTCGCTTGCTGTACCAGTTCGCCAGCCAGACCCGTTTCGATTAAGCGGTTGCGGATACCAATTCCCTGGACTGGGTTGCGATGATAAAGGCCCATGCGATAACCCATGGTAGGCAACACATAATGTTCCCAGCTTTCTTTATCGAGCAGTTCAGGTTCTGGGAAAGCATGACAACTTTGGCAGCGGCTTTGAGCTAAACTTCTGCCGGCCGCTACAGCCGCCGGCGATATTTTACCAGAAAGCGAAAATCCATTATCTATACCGGAACCCTTATTGTTGCCGCAGCTACCCGCACCTATTAAAATTAAAATGAGAAAGAAGGCTCGGGTAAGAAGAAAGCGCATCAGCAGAAAAAATGAAAACGTATTTAGGTTTCGAAAGGGATAAGCAAAAACTTTATGGGCAACAAACTTTACGGTAGCGCCCCAAAATTAAACAACCTTTTCTGGTAATAGCTTTAAAGCCCCAAATGTTTCCTGTAACAGGCGAATTAATTCTTCTTCTAAAAATAATCAGGAAAAATTTAAATTTTATATAAAATATTTATTACATTTTAAAACTCAAATTTAACACCACAATATGAAAATGAACCTGAAAAACAAAATGTTGTCTGCCAGATATTATGGCACCTTCTTTTCAATGGTATTACTGCTAATCTTTATATTGACCTCGGCCCGGTTTGCCAAAACCAACTTTGCCGGCGAATGGACCTTGAATAAAGAAAAAAGTAAAATAACCGAAGGAGGGCAGCGTATTCTCTTTAACCGCCTTATGGTAAATCAGAACGGCAATGATTTAACCATTGCACGTACCGGCCAGTCGCCTGATGGACAGGAATTTACCATGGAAGAAAAAATATTATTGGACGGCAAAGACTCCGAAAATACTTTTTTCGATGGTATGGTAAAAAAGAAATCGAAAACAAAATGGTCGGCCGATGAGAAAATACTTACGATTACCTCGGCTATTGTTTTCAACCGCGATGGCAACGAAGTAACCATGAACGCTACCGAAACCTGGGATATAAATCAAAGTCCGGGCGCCCTCACCATTAATTATGCTACCACTACACCCAATGGCGAAAGCAAAGATGTTTATGTTTACACCAAGAAATAAATAATATTAAATACTAGGTAAAAAGCCTCTGGAATCAAAATCCGGAGGCTTTTTAATTTTCAGGCATTTGGGTTTTGCCCGGAATGAAAATTTGTTATTTGCACCAACCTGGCAGTTAAATATTCTGTTTAACTTTAAATCTTTTTCAGGCGGATGAACTTCGCTTTATTTAATAATTTTGAAGATGGGCGAAATATCCTACCAGGCGGCCATAGCAGTGGCTGGAATCGTTGAAAAACACTTTGCTGAACATTTGGTGGTGGCTACCGCAATGGGTGAACTGGACCTGGCGCCGGTACCGCTGGCGCATACAGTTCGGACTATAATAGATACAACGTTCTGGGCAAGTCTGCGGCGTGAAGAAGGACATTCGCCTAAAATATCGCTCGCTTATTTGCCCCCGGAAAAAGCCGGCCGGCCCATGATATTTGAAAAACGGCTGCGGCTTACCCCGGAAATCCTGACGAAACTGGCACCGGCAGTAGAGCGGCCGGGTATCCACTTAGGGGTCTGGGAAGAAGGCGATGATTTATTTGTTTGGGGTACTACGCGTAATATTCCCGGCCTGTGCTTTGTACTGGAGGTAGTGGAACCCGGTTTGCTGGTAATAAAGCACCGCCGGTTAAAAGGGTTCGGTAAATTTGCCAACGTCGCCGTTCTGAAAGGCGAACAGGTTAAAATCGTAGATGAAGACAGTATTAATTTGCCGGATTGCCCGGCTCTGATTTCGTCTTTATTAGGTTTTACTTCACCTGGTCCCTGGAACCAGTCCATGAATGTCCTTATTCAGTTATCAATATCTATGCGGGATCACGGGCGCGGCGGATCGCTGCTGGTGGTACCAACAGATAAACAATTGTGGCAACATTCTATTATAAAACCTATTTCGTATGCCATTGCCCCGGCTTTTACTAACCTCGCAGATTTAATGCGCCAGGACGAAAACGATCGGCAGCAAAGCCAGTGGCAAGGAGCCTTGCGGCAAGCAGTGGACACCGTGGCCGGCCTGACGGCCGTAGATGGCGCCACCATTATAAGCGACCAATACGAGTTGCTGGCTTTTGGCGCCAAAATAGGCCGTCCGGAAGGCAATAAAACAGTAGAACAAATATTAATTACGGAGCCAGTGGTCGGCAGCGAAGCGCTGATTATTCACCCGGCTACCAACGGCGGCACCCGGCACTTATCGGCTGCCCAGTTTGTCCATGACCAGCGCGATGCGCTTGCCTTGGTGGCATCTCAGGACGGTCGTTTTACAATATTTGCCTGGTCACCCTGCGAAAACATGGTGCACGCGCACCGGTTAGAAGCTTTATTGTTGTAGGTATTTTGTAATTAAACCAAACGATGCTAAGAATCCTGCAGCCCTTTTTTTGATTTTAATCACGAATCATCAATAAAACTTAATTAAA
>JAQBNV010000447.1 GCA_028288395.1 Adhaeribacter sp.
GGACCAAGAATACGCCGGTAGACATTACTTTTCGGGGCGGTGGTACCACTACTGTAAAAATGTAAACTGAATTTATCGGCCATTCATAAAACCAAAAGCTTTTTTTAAAAGCTTTTGGTTTTTACAACCCGGGGTTAATATTTTATGCTTCGCTATGAATATAATAGCTTAAATTTTCCTGGGTAATAATATCCAGGGGCAGGTATTTTATGGGGGGAATCTCTTTTTTGAAAACCAGGTGATCGGTAAGCTGCTGAATGCCCCAGTACCCCTGGCCTTTGGGGTTTTGGTTTATCAAAAAATCAATGATGCCTTTTTCCAGGTAGTTCAGGTTTTTCGGTAGCAGATCGTAGCCGATAAGTTTCATGTCGGTAAGCTGGTTCTGCTCAAGGTAAAAAGCAATCTCGTAGGCTTTGGAATTGGTAACAAACAAGGCTTTCAGATCAGGATATTGCTGCCGGATAAGGTTTAACTGATCTGTAAACAAACTGCTTTCAGGATTGCCTAATTCCAGCCGGATTACCTGGTATTTATCCTGTAATTTTCTTTGCCTGAAATATTGCCGGAAGCCAGCTTCTTTTTCTATCAGGTGGGCCGAGTTCGGAATATCTTCGTTGATGTGGGCAATCATTACGGTACACGGATCGGGTAAGCCAAAGGAGAGCAGCTTGGCCGCTAAAAAACCACTCTGGTAAGAATCCTGACCAATGTAGCTTAAAGGCGTTGCCTCCGGAATCTGGGTGTTAAACAATACATAAGGTATTTTTATAGCATCCCACTGGTTAAAAAAAGGCAGTACTTCGCGGTAAAATACCGGCGCCAACAAAATGCCATCCGGGGCTGCTTGGGTCGCTTCCTGCGCTTTCTTCAGAAAAGAATCAACCTGGTACGGATTAAAAATATAGGTATAAACCGAAATGCCGTAGTGGCGTAATTCTTTCTCAGCCTTTTCTAAGCCCGTTTTCGGATCTTCCCAGTACGGGTCGATGGATGGGTCCGGAATAATGGCCGCAATATTAAAAATTTTATTTGTTTTAAGGGTTCGGGCTATCAGGTTGGGTTCATAATTCATTTCCTGAATTATTTTTAATACTTTTTCCCGGGCTTCTTCCGATACCCGGCCCCGGTTATGCAGCACCCGATCCACGGTTCCCTTCGAAACTTCCGCCTTTTGGGCAATATCTTTTATCCTGACGATTTTATTTTTCACCTGCTGTAATTTACGCCACTAAAATCGGAATTATGATTGTATTCTTTGCCGGTTGCCGGTTCTCTGGGTACTTCGACTTGCGTGCAAATTATCAAAATATTACCTGTAATTTGCTTTTTACGCTTCCTCTCCGGTAGAAAATTTCGGTTCCCTGGTTAAAGGTAGCAGCGGTTATATATTTGATAAGCTTTGTAAAACAACAGGAAATAATTTCTGGTTACCGGAATATTACCCTGCTTTACGGGTGGCGGCTGTTTTGCCGGTCGGGAAAGAGCAGCTAATGCTTTACGCATTTTAGCTGGTAAGCGCTATCTGGTAATTTAAATAAAACATCCTGCCTGCCTGCCTGGCTGGCTACGGCGAAGAGACATTTAGCAATCCGATAATAAGTTATTGGTTAGGCGTTTACGTTCATAAATTTTATGTTTTCCTTTGGGGTTTAGGTTGATAAATTATTAAGTTTGATCGGCGACAAGCATAAACCTACTTTGCTACCTACATCCCACCGGAAAATAAATTATGTTGCCGGCGACTCCGGGGTTATTCCCTGCCAGCTGTAAAAGCACAAATTACGCTGGTTGGTAAACCGGCCGGGCTTTCTTGTAGAAATGAATTTATGCAAATAATTTACCTTTTACTTCCCTAGCCTACTGTACTATGCGGTTTCTATTGTTTCAACTGGTACTACTTTTTTGCCTGGATAGCGTTGCTGCGCAGCCTGCCGGTACAACCGATTTTCAGCGCCAGTTTAAATTATTGCCGCTGCCCCAGCAAGTGACATTATTTTCTGGCCAGGGTATGCCTTCTACTTCGTTGCGGCCCATTAATCTGAAGAATACGACTGACCGACCTATATTGTACGGGTTATTAGAAAATTTACCCCTTACAGCTAACCCCGGCAAAGGCGTAATAACCCTTTCTATTGATAATACTAAGGATTTGCCGGTTTCCCCGGAAGGATATATATTTTAAATATCGAAAACAACCAGGTAACTATTTCGGCCCGCGATCAGGCGGGTTTATTTTATGGCTGCCAAACCCTGAATCAGCTCCTGGAAGATGCCCGCTTGTAAAATTACCGATTTTCCCGAGCTGGCTTACCGGTCGGTGCACCTGGACCTGAAACACCACCTGGATGCCGGACATTATTACTACGATATGATCGACCGGCTGGCGCAGGTAAAGGTAAATGCCATTATAGTAGAGTTTGAAGATAAATTGCGCTACCGCCAGGCGCCAGCTGTAGGAGCGGCCAATGCTATTTCGATCGAAGAATTTGCCGCCCTCAGCCGGTACGCCCGCGAGCGGCATATCGAAATAAGTCCGCTGGTGCAGGGCCTGGGCCATGCTTCTTATATTTTAAAACATCCGCAGTACCAGCCATTGCGCGACGACCCGCAATCCGATTGGGCATTTGACCCGCTCAACCCCAAAACCTACGAACTGCAGTTTTCGCTCTACGACGATGCGCTCGCGGCCACACCTCACGGTAAATATTTGCACATTGGCGGCGATGAAGTAGGCAGCCTGGGTAAGTCGGAGTTGGGCAAAAAATCCGGTAAAAAGCCGCTGGAGTTGCAAATGTACTGGCTGAATAAAGTGTGCGAATATGCCCGGCAGCACAACCGGATACCCATTTTCTGGGACGACATGCTTTTTAAATTATCGGGCATTTACGAAACTACTTACGATGCCGACATGCCGGCACAGCGGGTAGACAGTATCTGGCGGGCCAACGAGCAGCGCCTGGCCCAGAACCTGCCGCTGTTTCCGAAAGACTGCGTTTACATGCGCTGGAATTACGATACGCCCGATATTGCCGGAAACAAAAAAGCGATTGACTGGTACAAAACAAATAATTTGAAAGTGATGGCCGCCACCGCTGCCCAAACCATGTGGCCGCTGCTGCCCCGCGAAAATTCAAACCTGAAATCTATCAAAGATTTTAACCGCATTGCCGCCGAAAAGAAGATGGACGGCATTTTATGTACTGTCTGGGACGATTGTTCGCCGCATCACGAAACCGTTTGGCGGGGGCTGTACAACTTTGCTTTATTTAGCTGGAATTACGAAGATATCAAAAGTGAAGAGGTGAATGCCCGCTACCGCCACCGTTTTTATGGCCCGGCCCTGGCTGATGCTACTTTTGAATTTCAGAATAACCTGGAGCAGGCCCTGGTATTCTGGGAAAAAGCTCTCCTGGACAAAGGCCACCGCCATAATTATCCGCAAAAAATAGATTTAATCGAATTGCCCGACCCCCAAAAGCCGGGTGCCTGGACTAACCAATACGAGCATAAAATTAAACAGGCTCACGCCGAAATAGAACGGTATAAAGCTACCCGGGCTATTCTTGCCAGCGCCGAAAAGGTCGCCGTCCGGAACCAGTATAACCTTACCCTGTTTAACCAGATCAACGAGTTGCAGATATATCCGGCCAATTTATTATTGCTCATGGCTGATTATGATATTGCCAAAAACGCCCGGCAAAAGAAAGCCGTTAGCCAGCGCCTCCGGCAGCAGGTAAATGATTTTACGGCCATCCGGCAGCAGTACGAAAAAGTGTTTTCTAAAACCCGGTTCCTGGCGAACCCCGTCGGTTACCAGCTCGACCAAAATGGACACCACCACTTAGCCAATGGCACCAATAGCAGCGACTGGATGTGTGTTTTTGAACTGGAAATGAACCGGAAATTAAATAGCTGGTAGTAATAATGATAACTTTGGACACACTGCGGTAGTGCTTTTTCTTTATAAGGCAAAAATGTTTCCCGTGAAAAAAGCGGGCAGGCATTATGGGATTACACACCTCGCATTGCTTTTATTAAAGCGCTGAACGACCCAAAAGCAGGTCCGAAATACGAGGGTTATAAAGTAGTGGCCGCTTACCCCAAAGGCATTAACGATATCGAATCAAGCGTTAAAAACAGGTAGGTGGAGTATTGCTCGAAACCTTGGTACGGCATTCCCGACATAGAAACGCTATTTGCGGTGATGGGTACCGGTTGCATAAGTGTGGTGCGGGTAAATACGCCCGATACCAATGTAGTAGTGGGAACTTGTGAAAGTGGCCGGTGTTGGCAATTGCAGTTAGATGCGAAAGTTTACGGTCGTTGGTGCCACAACGAAAAATAAGGCGAAAATATACGGAAGCGGTTATCGGATTTGGGAAATAACCCCGGAATTACTAAATTAAAAGGCCTTTGTCTATTGCTGATTTTGCCGGCGCCGGACCCAAGGAGAATATATAACCAATTATCCTATGCAAATTGTTACCGCCCCTGTTTCGTCCGCCCCCATCATAAATCCAATAATAGCTACGCGTCGCATAGCTTCAGTAGATGTTTACCGGGGCTTTGTGATGTTGCTGATGATGGCCGAAGTACTTTCGTTCTCGCGGGTGGCCAGGGCTTTACCCGAAAGTGGCTTCTGGCAATTTCTGAGTTTTCACCAGAGTCATGTGCCCTGGGTGGGTTGTTCGCTACACGATTTAATTCAGCCTTCTTTCTCTTTCCTGGTAGGCGTGGCATTGCCATTTTCCATTGGCAGCCGCTTAGCCAAAGGTGCTACTTTTGGCGCCTTGCTCCGGCATGCCATGGTGCGGGCGTTAATTCTTATTTTCCTGGGCATCTTTCTGCGATCGATGCATTCAGAGCAGACCAATTTTACGTTTGAGGATACGCTTACCCAAATCGGATTAGGTTATGTTTTCCTGTTTATGCTGGGCTTTTGTTCGCAGCGAGTGCAGTTGGGGGCCCTAATATTATTGCTGGTAGGTTATTGGGCAGCTTTTGCCCTGTATCCCTTGCCTGATGCCGCTTTTGATTACGCAGCGGCGGGCGTAACCCCCGATTGGGAGCACCATTTACGGGGCTTTGCCGCACACTGGAATAAAAATACCAACTTTGCCTGGGCTTTCGACCGCTGGTTTCTTAATTTGTTTCCGCGCGAAAATCCTTTTACCCACAACGGGGGAGGCTATTCTACTCTTAGTTTTATTCCCACGCTGGGCACTATGATCCTGGGTTTATTTGCCGGCAATGCCTTAAAAGCTGCTACCACCGACCGCGAAAGAATCCGTTTTTTTATTTTAACGGGACTGGCTTTGTTAGCGCTGGGAGCAGTGCTGCATTTTACCGGTATCAACCCCATTGTTAAGCGCATCTGGACCCCCGCCTGGACGCTTTTCAGCGGTGGCTGGTGTTTTTTGCTGCTGGCCTTTTTCTATGGCTTAATTGATGCGGCCAATTACCGGCAGTGGGCATTCCCTTTGATGGTCATCGGGATGAACTCCATTGCGGCTTATATTATTGCCGATGGTCTGGGCTCCTTTATCTCGGGATCGCTGTATATTCACCTGGGGCAGGATTTTGATAAGATATTAGGCCTGCCGTATGCATCGCTGGTGAAAGGCGGGCTGGTGCTTTTAATTGAATTTTATATTTTGTACTGGCTGTACCGAAAGAAAATATTCATTAAGATTTAGCACCGACAGAACCACCACCGGTATTTTTTATCAACCAAAATTAATATGGAATATTTAACCAGCAATCGCCGGAAATTTGTTAAACAAGCCCTTGCTGGTGTCACGGCGGTTTCGGTAGGCGGCATTTTGCCGGGGTTTAGTCCCCGAAGTTACGGTAATATTTTAGGTTCAAACGACCGGATTCAAGTAGCCCTTATGGGCGTAAACGGCCGGGGTAAGGCGCTGGCTACCAATTTTGCCAGCCAGCAGAACTGCGAAGTTCTATATATCAGCGATGTAGATCGCCGTGCGGCCCGGAAATGCATTGCCAAGGTAGAATCCATTCAGAAAAAGAAACCGCAAGCAGCCCCTGATTTCCGGAAAGCCCTCGAAGATAAAAATCTGGATGCCCTGGTAATTGCCGCACCGGATCACTGGCATGCACCGGCAGCTATCCTGGCCTGCCAGGCCGGTAAGCATGTTTACCTCGAAAAACCGGCCAGCCACAACCCCCATGAAGGCGAACTGGTAACGGCCGCTGCTGCTAAGTACAAACGGGTGGTACAAATGGGTAACCAGCGGCGGTCGTGGCCCAATGTGGTGGCGGCCATGCAGCAATTAAGAGGTGGCGCTATTGGCCGTCCTTATTTCGCCAAAACCTGGTACACGAATAACCGGAAATCCATTGGCAAAGGGAAAGAAGTGAAAGTGCCCGGCTGGCTCGATTACGAACTATGGCAAGGGCCGGCTCCCCGGCAACCATACCGCAACAACCTGGTGCATTACAACTGGCATTGGTTCTGGAACTGGGGCACTGGCGAAGCCCTGAACAATGGTACCCACATGGTAGATTTGGCCCGCTGGGGCTTAGGTGTGGATTTTCCTACCCGGGTAACCTCGGTCGGTGGCCGCTACCGCTACCAGGACGACTGGCAAACCCCCGATACCCAGGTAATAACCCTGGAATTTCCGAATAATACCAGCGCTTTATGGGAAGGCCGCAGTTGCAACGGCCGGCCGGTGGAAGGAAATACCGCCGGTATCATTTTTTACGGAGAAAACGGTTCTTTGCTGATTGATGGCAATAGTTACCAGGTGTTCGATGAGAAGAATAAACTAATAAAAGATATTAAAAATACCACGCTGGTGGATGCCCGAAACCTGACCAACCCGGCCCAGGAACTGGATGCCCTCCACATTCGAAACTTTTTCGACGGCATCCGCCTCGGAACAAAACAAAACGCCGATATATTGGGCGGTCACAAGAGTACCCTGCTTTGCCAACTGGGTAATATTGCGCTCCGTACCGGCCATACTTTAAATATTAACCCGGAGAACGGACATATCCTGAACGACAACGAAGCCCTGAAATACTGGCGCCGGGAATACGAGTCGGGCTGGGAGCCAACCGTGTAAGCGTCTGCCTGTTTTGTCTCCTATTTAAAGGAAGAGCTAGCGTACAGCAGTGGTTGTGCAGGCCAGATTTTACCTGGACCAACAAGTGGTTTTTTTTCCTGCCAGGGAGACTTTCCGGAAATTTGCTTAACCAGAATGGCTATAAAATGAACAGAAGAGACTTTATAAAAAATGCGGGTGCCTTTGCAGCTTTAAACAAAGTAAGCCTGGATTCAATATTATTACCTATGTCTCAAAAATTGAAAACCATTCGGGTAACCCGTACCGATTCTGATTTTGAACGCGAAAAATTAGTGCGGCCTTTTGGTTTTAAAGGCGGTTTTCTAACTGATTTGTGGCAAATAGCAGTGAAGATGGATTCGGAAACCCAATCAAATAAAATTGGCCTCGCTACCCAAAGTGTTTTATACAGCGATGCAGACTTGTTCGCTGCCCACTCCGAAGCGGGCGGAAATGCGATGATGTATGCTTTGGTTGAGAAAGTGCTGCAACTGGTAAAGCTAACACCGTTTACTACGCCGGTAGAGTTATTTGATAAAATATTGCCGGCGGTTACGGCAGCCGGCAAACAGCTAACCGGAAAGCCGGATCTGAATGTAAATTTTATTTACAATGCCCTGGTAAGTGTAGACAATGCAGCCTGGCTACTGTATGCAGCCGAAAATAACTTTAAAACTTTTGATGACCTGATTCCGGCACCTTACCGGAAGGCGCTCTCGCACCATAACGACAGAATTGCCATTATGTATCAGGTGCCTTATGGTATGCCCGTGTCGGACTTAAAGCAGGCTGCCCAACAAGGCTATTTTGTTTTTAAAATTAAAACCGGTCATCCGGGTAGCCAGGCCGAAATGTTGCAGAAAGACATAGAGAAGCTTACCCAGATTCATGATACCCTGAAGAATGCCCGCACCACTCAGACCCCCAATGGCAAATTAATTTACACGCTGGATGCCAACGCCCGTTACGAGAAAAAGGAAACCCTGTTACGGTACCTCGACCATGCAAGAAAGATAGGCGCTTTCGAACAGATATTATTGGCTGAAGAACCGCTGAGCGAACAAAACGACGAAGAAGTAGGAGATGTGGGCATCCGGGTGGCCGGCGACGAAAGTGTGCACGACGAGGCTGGGGCGATACGGCGGTTACAGCAGGGATACAGCGCCATCGTGCTGAAAGGTGTTGCCAAAACCCTGAGCTTATCTATGAAATTAGCCAAGCTGGCGCAGGAACGTAATGTGCCATGCTTGTGCGCCGATTTAACAGTAAACCCGATTTTAATAGACTGGCACCGGAACCTGGCTGCCCGCATTGCACCTTTCCCGGGGCTGGGCATGGGGCTGATGGAAACGAACGGAGATATGAATTACCGAAACTGGGCTACGATGTTAAAATATAATCCGGCGGCTGGCGCGTCGTGGTCGCAGGCCAAAAATGGTGCTTTTGAATTAACCAAAGACTTTTACCAGCGCAGTGGTGGTATTCTGGAACCGTCGGCGCATTACCAGCAACTATTTGCCAGTTGAAGTCTGCAAACCCTATTTTAATAAAAGCCCCGGATAGCAGTATTATGGGCAAATCCGGTGTAGCTTCTGGGACCGGCGAATGGATACCGCCTTTTCGAATAAAATGAATAATTAATATGTAATGCCTATATAAATCAGTAATTACTCAAAAATTGCCTCCTGTACTCTGATTTCGCAAATTTTGGGTAATCCTTTATCCTTACAAAAACGCTCCGTGAATAAATACAGTAAGCTGCTATTATTTATTTTCATTCACCTGGTAACTGTGCGGGCTTTTGCCTTTCCCGCTGCCGATTCTGTAACTTCCATTTATATAAAAGCTGTTTCGGGTTTGCAATTCGATGTAGTACGTTTCCAGGTAAAGCCAGGCGCAAAAGTCAGGTTAGTTTTAACCAATACCGACGATATGAGCCATAACTTGTTAATTACCAAACCGGCGGCCCGTGAAATCGTCGTAAATGCGGCCTTAAAACTAGAGGCGCAAGGGCCGAAATTAAATTTTATTCCGGCATTGCCCGAAGTACTGTGGAGCATCCCGGTGCTGTCACCCGACCAGGCCCAATCCATTACCTTTACGGCTCCCAAAGCTCCGGGGGCTTATCCTTACGTATGTACTTATTTTGGCCACGGACCATTATGTACGGCGCGA
>JAQBNV010000455.1 GCA_028288395.1 Adhaeribacter sp.
CATAGCCCATTACTTCAATATTTCCTTTTATAGCTCTTATTAACATTAAAAGGGCCGCTAAGAAAGATAAGAATGATATTAAAATTCCAGCCTTTATAGTTATTCGTAGTGGTTTATCAGAATAAGCCAAAATTATATCTAATGCTAAATTTATTAAACGTTTGAAATTATAACTACTGCTTCCTTCTGTTCTTTCAGCATGTTCAACATCAATAGCAGTTGAATTAAAACCAACCCATTTAACCATGGTTGGAAAATATCGAATGCTTTCCCTTAAAGTACAAATTGCATTGATAACATTTCTGCTGTAAAGACCAAAATTAGCTATAGTGCTATCTTGTTTAGAGCCGGTTAAATAACCAAGACTATTATAAAATAGCTTTGAAAAAAGTTTTTTTAAAAAATTATCTTTTCTATCGTGACGTCTTGCTAAAACTATATCAAAGCCTTCTTTAGCTTTAAAGTAAAGCTTAGATATTTCTTCTGGTTGATCTTGTAAGTCACAATCCATTACTACAACCCAGTGCCCTTTACTAAAATCCAGACCAGCTGTTATGGCATAATGCTGCCCAAAATTTCGGCTTAATTTAATGCCTTTAATCCTATCATCTAATTGAGCCTGCTTTTTAATTTCTTTCCACGAGTTATCAGGACCACAATCATCTACTAAAATTATTTCATAATTATTAGTTATAAGTTCTAGTGCAGCCTTTGTTCGGGCAACAAGCGGTTCCACCAATTTTTCTGCTTTATAAACTGGACTAACTACTGAAATGAGCGGAGCATTTAACATATTAAAATTTAACAGTAACAATAATACCAGCAATAATTATTATTAAGCCTATAATTTTTCCTGGTGTTACCATTTCGCCTAAAAGCAGGGTGCTTAGTAATAAAACCAGTACAAAACTTAAACTCATAAAAGGATAGGCAAATGATATTTCAAATTTGGTCATGGCTGCCATCCAAAATAGTGAAGCAATAAAGGCAGAACCAAAACCCGTAATAATAAAAGGGTCTAAAAATAGATGGGCAATAAAGGATAGTTTTTCAGATAATAATTCCGGCAGGTTCCCCTGTTTGGCTATTCGCCATTTTAAGATTAACTGGCCGTAAACTGTAAAGATGATCGTAAGGAATATATAAATATAACCCATTAAGTGAAAAGTGTAAAATATATTGGCGAAATTAAAAATTACAATTCGTTTAAACTAGTTGTAATTCTTTTTAAATCACACTTTCCGGTACTTCTTCAAATACTGTTTCGCTTCTTTCTCGGCCCGTTTATCATCATCGGCCAAGTCTTTTACTATTTCGTAATATTCTTTGGCCTGCTGGATGTTTTTCTCTTCGTGGCTGATGCGGGCCAGGTTGAGATAGGCATGGATGGAGTAGCCAGATTTCTTTTCTTCGGTTTGTTCGGCAAAGGCGATGGCTTGCTGGTAGTAGTTTTTGGCCTTCGGTAAGTTTTTTCGGTTCTGGTAAATATATCCTAAAAAGTAAGCGGCATAGCGGCCGCTGATCGATTCGTAGCCGGGCATTTTGTGGTTGAGTTTATCCAGGATCTGCAACGAAATTCTTTCGGTTTCGGAGAGGTTGCCAATTACGAAGCTAAGGCGGGCGTAAAAGCGCTGGAAATAGGCATTATCGGGGTATTTGGTAGCCAGATAGCGCGAGATGGGGTAGGCCTCCATCTGGTTGTTTTCTTCATTTGCCAGAATTTTCATCAGGAAAAATTTCGCTTCCAGGCCAGTGTAAAATCCGGTGTCGGCAACTTTTTTTAACTGATTAAGTCCCAGTTGCTTGTTACCGTCGGGAAAGAAAAGCAGGACGGGCCGGAGCAAAGGATAATTCTGGCCAATCCAGACGGCATAGTAATTATAGAGCGCCTCGCCAAACATAAACTCCGGACTCAGGCCGTTGGCTTCTTTGGCCTTGTTCATGAAGTTGAGGGAGTGGCGGCTGTGAACGGTGGCTTTGCGCCAGTTTTTACGTTCGGAGTGCAGGCGGGCCGAGAAACCGTGGGCGGCGGCCAGGAAAAAGGCCGCTTCGTAGTTGTTTTTCTTTTTTAGTAATAATTTTTCGCCGTACAGGATGGTCGAATCCATGTAGGCAAAGAAGGCCGCATCGTATTTTTTAGTTAAAATATTGGTAGGCACTATTTTCCACCACTGGCTCAGTCCCAATAAAAAGTAGGGCATAGGATGTGTGGGGTAGCGCCGACGCAGGGAGCGAAATTGCCGTTCGGCTCGTTCGTATTTAAAATTATATAAGTTATCTACCGCTCCGGAGAGCTCGTTTTTGATGCTTTCGTCTAATAACAGCCACCCTTCCGTATCGATAGCCTCGGGGGTAACATCAATCGAATCGATTACCATGTGCCGGATAACTGAATCGATGGCCGCCTGTTGTTTCGGGTCAATGGTTTGGGCCCAGGAAGGGGAAAAATAAAATAGGGTTACGAAAAAAAATAAAAGTGACTTTTTCATTTTATTTTGTTGCCGCATCAAAGATACTGTTTCTGTTTAGCATAAGTAATGTAAAGGCGAGGTTTCCCGGGTCCGGTTTAATCCTAAATAATTAGGTGTTTTCGTTAATCCAAATATAAAACTATTTATTAGCTCCTGGTAAGAATAAAAAGACAAAATCTAATTTAAAAGTTCAAATCTTAAAAGGTGCGGATGCCAGGTTGGTACTGATTATATTATTACCAGGCTGGCGAATTTGTAAATAGGAAAAACAA
>JAQBNV010000629.1 GCA_028288395.1 Adhaeribacter sp.
CCTTTATCTGTGTTTATTGATATTAAACAGCTTTCCGGAGCTAAAATAAGTGATTTTATTCTGATTTGTAATAACTATATAATAATATTTAAATATAAATAAATAAAGGTGGTTGCATGGTTTGTAATGGCAATTGTTAATCTTGTAATCAGGAAAAAATAATATTCAGGAAGGTATTGAGAATGGCTCCGGAACTATACGGTTTCTCATGGCCGATAATGCTCAGGAAGAATAGTGGTCACATATTTATGCGAAGTACTGCAGGCATAAGTGAGCAAGGTTTGCATAGGCCTGAAACAACTAAAACTGATTTGTAGTTGTTTATCCAGATACAAAACGGTAGGCCGGAATTTATGGTTTTCCGCTGGAATACTTTTGGGAACAGATGATATCTGATAAAATATTGAATGAGGGGATTGTTGCGGGTTATTAATCAACAGGGCTTTTAATTATTCCGGTTAATTTTAACTGAACTACCAGCATGCTGGTATTGGAGTGGGACAAGCGATAAGTAGTATTTTCGTTCTGATCCACCGTCACATCGCCCCTTTTAACGAAGCTGGCCAAGGGGCTTTCTAAATAAATAAATCTTAAATCAGCGAAAAAATTTTTACGGTTTTGACCTCCGATCATGATGCTGGCAGCCAGTCCATAATTAAAGACGGTAAGATTATGCTTTCTGACCACTACTGCTTCTTTATCGCGGAAAGCCTCAAATAGCCCTTCTTTAATTTTAGTCCGGGAATTAAATATTATGATGCCGGCCAATGCATCCAGGTAAGGGTTAAAAGAAGTAAAGCGTCGGGGTTTAAGCCTGATAAAAGCGTGTAGTGGAATGAGGCTGTGCGTGGTTTTGAGATAATAAGCATTACTGCCCGAACCCACTTGGTGTTTCTCAATACCGTAAGGGAGGTAGCTAGCTTCAGCGCCAATTTCGATAGGGGCGTAACCGGCCTGGGGCCGGACCGTAAAACCAAAAGTGCCACCTATACCGTGGTTGCGGGGATACATTTCTTTAAAGCCACCGTAAGGTTGCGTATAGGCCATCACTACCGAAACAGACCCGTTTGGTCTTTGAAACTGTTGCTCCTGGGCCCATCAACCGGCGCGGCCAAGAGTCCTAAAAGCAAAGCGGTAAAGGTTCGTATCATTTTTTTTAATTTAATTAATTCGCTGTTTTTAACCAGCCGCGGGACTCGGAAAAGTTAAAAAAATTAATCTTGCCGTATCGTCTTGCTTAGGATTGGTTGCATTATTGCTTAGAACTAAAAAAATAATCAAAAAGAAGCTATCTTTATATTTTATTGCCTTTTAGTAAGCCATTATTTATGATAAAATCACCTTATATTTTAGCCTTTGGTTTGTTGTTTAGTCAGCTGGTTAAACCTGCTACTGGAATTGCCCACCCGGAACTAAATGGCGGCAGAACAACTCCGGCCGATTCCGTTGCGCAAGCTCCGGCCAACTGGTTTAACCTGGATCCGGACGACAACCGGGTAATGGGCGTGAGTACCGAAAAAGCCTACGAATATTTAAAAAATCGCCCGTCTAAAACCGTAGTAGTAGCGGTAATTGATAGTGGCATTGACATTGAGCATGAAGATCTGAAAGATAAAATCTGGCGGAATGAGAAAGAGATTCCCGGCAATGGCGTTGACGACGATAAAAACGGCTACGTAGACGATATCCATGGTTGGAATTTTATCGGGGGAAAAGACGGAAAAAATGTAGAACATGACACCCAGGAGCTAACCCGCCTGTATGTGCAGTTGCGCGATAGATTTGAAGGTCCGGAAGGAGCCAAACGGCAAAAAAAGAGAAAGGAAAAAGATAATTTTGCTTTATACCAGAAAATAAAAGCGCAGTATGAGAAAGAACTGCAGGAAACGCAGGCCCAGTATTCGCAGTTTCAGCAGTTAAATACGGCTTATCAGAATGCCGCTACTATTTTGCGCAACCAGTTAAACAAAGAAGATTTTACCCTCCAGGAACTGATGGCGCTGCAGTCCGGTAATCAGCAGGTAAACCAGGCCAAAGCCATTATGCTATTTATGGCTGAGAATAAATTTTCGAAAGAAACTTTTGCTGAAGGAGAAGATTATTTTATTAATAAGCTTAAATATAATCTGAACCCGGATTATAATCCGCGCAATATTGTGGGCGATGATTACGATAACCTGAACGAGAAAAATTACGGCAACAGCGATGTGACCGGCGCATTTGCCGAACATGGCACGCACGTAGCTGGGATTATCGGGGCTAACCGTACGAATAACCTGGGTATAAAAGGTATAGCCGATAATGTCAGGATTATGGTAATAAGAGCGGTACCCAACGGTGACGAGCGCGACAAAGATGTAGCCAATGCTATTTATTATGCCACCAACAACGGGGCGCAGGTTATTAACATGAGCTTTGGTAAAGAATATTCGCCGGATAAGAAAGCTGTAGATGCCGCTATTAAATATGCCGAAAGTAAAGGTGTTTTGCTGGTACATGCCGCCGGCAACGATGGTAAAAATATTGACTTGACGAATAACTTCCCAACCCGGCAGCTGACGGCGAAGCAAGAAGTGAAAAACTGGATAGAGGTGGGCGCGTCTTCGTGGGGCGAGGATGGTAAATTAATCGGCGACTTCTCTAATTATGGCAAAAAGAAAGTGGATGTTTTTGCGCCCGGCGTAGATATTAACTCTACTATTCCGAAAGGAGGATATAAAAGCAATAGCGGTACCAGTATGGCCGCTCCGGTAACAACCGGCGTCAGCGCCTTGCTTATGTCGTATTATCCTAACTTGACGGCCGTACAGGTGCGCGACATCGTTTTGCAGTCTACCGTAAAAGTGAAAGATCAGAAAGTAAATAAACCAGGTTCTGAAGGTGGTAAATCAGAGCTGATTGAACTTAGTAATTTATCGGTTACGGGCGGAATTGTAAATGCCTACGAAGCCGTAAAACTGGCCGACACTTTCGGTAATAAACAGTAACCAATAGTTTCCAGAAAAATTAAAAAATTAAAGGGGTTGGGCTACTAATATTGGGTAGCGCAGCTCCTTTTTTATTTCCGTAACCAACAGGTGTTTTAACTGACCACCACATGCCCGGTTTTAATGGCATATAATACCAGTCCCACCCGGCTTTTTACGTGTAGTTTTTCAAACAAAGCTTCGCGGTAACCATCAATGGTGCGCGGGGCCAGGCACATTTTATCGGCAATTTCTTTGTACGTCATCTCGGAGCAGGCCAGCTTTAAAAACTCGCTTTCCCGGTCGTTTAGTTTTATTAAATCGGCTGCTTTTCGGGCTTCCTCTACCTCGCGGTTAAAAGAGTTCAGCAAGGTACCACTGACCAATTCGGAGTAATAAAATCCTTTCCGCGATAGCTCCTGCAGCGCGGCTTTCAGTTCCTGGGGTTCGGCATCTTTTAGAATATGGCCTTTAGCGCCGACCCGCAGCATTTTAATAATGGCTTCCTCATTGTCGTACATCGAAAGTGTGAGCACTTTTACCTGCGGATAGTTGTTTTTAAGCCAGAGCGCCGTTTCATAACCATCCATTTCGGGCATGTTAATATCCAGTAATACCACATCGGGTTCCTCATCGGTGGTAAATTTTTTGATGAGTTCGAGGCCGTGATTGGCTTCCCAAATAACGGTATAACCCGCAAAGGCATTAACGAGCTCCACCATTCCTTTCCGGAAAAGCTTATGGTCATCTACTAAAGCTACTTTTATCTTTTCGTTTGCTTGCATAAAACTTTAAAGCCTGGTTGGTAGCCACAGCTGGGTTAATGTTCCTTTGCCCAACTGGCTTTCTATCCTGATTTCGGCTCCCATCAGCCGCGCCCGGTGGTACATATTGGCGATGCCCGTGCCTTTATCGGCCTGGTTTATTGCCGCCATATCAAAACCGCTGCCGTCGTCTTTTATACTCATTATCAGTTTATCGGGCAGGTAATTTAAGTTAATAAAAATATATTGGGCTTTGGCGTGCTTCATTATATTCTGGAGTGCTTCCTGTACAATCCGAAAAATAATAAGTTGTTTTTGCGGGTCGAAAGGCTGTTCACTGCCTTCTATCTTCAAATCAGTTTTATACATCCCGGTTTTCTGAATCTGATCCAGTTCAAACTTTAAAGATTCAGACAATTTTTTTTGGCTGATATGGTCGGTATTTAGTGATTTGGAAAGATTACGTAAATCCTGAATCGCTTTCGCCACCAGTTCCTTGGTGGTAGTGATTTTAGAAGCCGCAGGGTTGTCATCGCTTAGCAGGATGGTATTCAGGTTAAGCTTGGCCAGGGATAGTACCTGGCCAATATTATCGTGGATTTCCTGCGAAATAGTATGCAAAGTTTGTTCTTTCATTTCGAGTTGTGCTTTTAGAATCTCCTGCTGGTATGCGTTTTTTATTTCTTCTTTTTCCTGCAAATGCTTGTTAAACTGATGCCGGTGAATAAAAATAAATACGACTACAAACGAGGTAACCAATAGCATCAATAAAGTAATACCAATAACTATGTATATTTCATCGGCGAGCGTTTGCATAATATCCCTTTAAATATGTAGCCACACATAACCAGAAATAATACATTATGGATGGGCCAGAGTAATTTAATGCCATTATCGTACTGATGGTTACTTCGCATTAAATAATTAAAAGTGATAAAAATAAAAAAGCTACTGGTATAATAAGATAAAAGGCCGGTAACATACCAAAAGTCGCTGGAATGCACCACGTCCTGCGTAGGGTTTAAGAGATTCTGAAGATAAAACATAAAGCAATAAGCTACCAGCACCAAAGCAGCCAGACCATACATATTACTATTAAACTCATCTAATAAATGCTCGAATTTGAGTGCATTTAAAACTAAGCCTGCTAGAAAAAGCACCGCAATACCCCAAATAATTATTTTAATTTTTTCGAATTGAAAAATGCTGGCAAAATACGCCGAAAGAATATAGAAAGTAATGACGCAGCCAATATTGTACACCACCAGATTAGACCCATCAAAAACCTGGTAAATGACCATAGAAAGGCTATTTAGTACCAATTGCGCAGCTAAATACCAAAAAATATAATCTCTTTTAAAGTTTATACCCGGGCTGAAAATAAAAAACACGAGCAACAAAAAGGGAGGAACTACATCTAAATATTTTGAGATTTCAATCCACATTTTAGTATAGCCGGATACAACACTTTAATAAAATTTAACATCCCGGCGGATTAGGACATCCGGGAACTTCGCTCGTAGGCCGGGCGGCTTCTAACCGGGCCGAATTGACGGGAGTGGTAATATCACCAGGAGTGCCGTTTTCAAATTTTACGGCCCGCGCAAAAATAGTTTCTTCTGGCTTTTCCGGGTTTACACTAATGGCAATCCGGTTTAAATCCTGCGATGAATCCTGAATTAATTTTCTTAAGGCTTCTTTGTCAAATAAATATTCTGGCATAATTGATTTGTTAAATGGTGAAAAGATGAATAAGGAGAACGTGCTGTTAATATAAGCTAAATATTTCTATTTAGGCGTCTTTCTCAAAAAAGGTAGATTGTATTTTAAAATACTATAAATCAGTGCTTTATAATAATAATTTGGCAAATTTCCTGTGAGGGGCACTGAAATACGGGAAAAATACGGTTTAGAATAGTGTTAAAACCTCCTGTTAATACCAGAATAAGCCCATTGCTTTATAGTTATAATAAAAAGCAAATTTGTCCTAATATAAATCGAGCGGAAACCAGTTTCAGGAACCATTGATTTGATTAAATAATAACAAAAAATACTTTAAGCCGGGTGGGTTTTTTAGTTGCTTTTTGGGGAGCAGTTTAGCTAAAGTAAATAATCACCGGGGCTGCGGTCTATCCGCTGTTTACAAATTTAATACCGCACGAACTAACTTTTACCGAGCTACACTATGAAAAACAATGTGACCCTAATCTTAGAAAAAACGAGTGATTCTTTAGATGAATTACTTCTGCTTTGGCAAACCCAGCCTTTTGGCAAAGATACCAACCTGATCGACTACCAACAGCTGGTAACTGCCCAACCGGGCTTCGAGCAGATTCTTGATTTTTGCCCTTATATTTCCTGGATACTGGATATTCGAACCCGGCAATTTGTTTTCTTAAGCAATAATACCGAGTTAATTTTGGGTTATCCGGCTGGGTTCTTCAAAAATGATGGCTATACATTTTTAAGCCATCTCATGCTGCCGGAAGATAAAAAGAACCTGGATAAAATGACTTTAGAGCTTTGGAAAAACCTAATGTTATTACCAGCGAATAAACGTCAGGGCTACCGGTTTAGCCGGAAATACCGGCTCCGGAATGCAGACGGGAACCTGGTTGTGATGCGGGAGCAAAATACAGTATTACAAACCGATAGCCGCGGTAATATTGCCCATGTGCTGGGCACCTGTACCGATATTACAGAATTGGTAAATATCAACGATTTTGAGGTCTCAGTACAAATGCCAATGGGGCAGCCCAGTTCCGAAACCACGGCCGGAACAACCGGACTCCGTACCAAAAATATTTTAAGCAAGCGCGAAAAACAGATTGTGAAATTAGTAGCCGAAGGATATAGCAGTAAAGTTATTGCAGACCAGTTGTTTATCAGTTTTCATACGGTTAACACCCACCGCAAAAATATTATCGGCAAAACCCACAGTAAAAATACCAGCGGTCTGGTACAATATGCCATCAGTAACCGGCTAATTTAAAACACCTGGACCGTAAAAGAGGCTTTAGCGTTGGTAGTGGAGCATTATAGCTTCTTTACGGCTTCTGGTTACTTCCTAATTAGATCAGGGCAATAGGAAGGCGTTTTCAAAGCAGAGTCGGTGATGGGTTCATTTGCCGGCAATATTTGAGGTCGTTTAGCCAAAAATATTATTCGTGAAAATAATCTTAATGCCCGATTGGAAATTGCGGATGGTTTTAAATATTTCGATAATGGTAACCTGCTCTATTTTGGTAAGGCTCCGGATGTCGAGGTAATTTTCCGGTTCGGCCTGATCGTTGATAATTAGGCTGGCCTGCTTTTTCAGGCGCAAACTCATCAGGTAATAATAGGACTGAATCAACTCCAGGTAGGCCGTTTCGGTAAATACTCCTTTTTCTTTTAGGGCTTCCAACCGCTCACCGGTATTAGTTTTAAAAATCCGGTTTTTCAGCGCGTATAACCTAACCAAATCTACTACGGGGGTCATGGCTTTTTTTACATCAAATACTTCTTGCGCGCCCACAGTAAATGTGCGGATATTCTTGAAAAAGGTAAGCGGCGGCTCGTACTGCAAGGCATTGTTGGCCATGTGAAAAAAGAGTTTATCCAGCGGTTTCTGTAATTCCTGGTCCAGAAACTGTTGTAACTCATTCATAATGGTTATGTCGCCGTACAGGTAGCGGCAGTCGAAAAAAGTAGAAAACTTTATCACGGTTTCGGGCGCGGCTTCTTCCATCCAGCTTTCGTAATTCCTTTTCCAATGCGACAGCGAATGCGTCCATTTAGGGTTTTTGGCCATGTAGCCACCCGT
>JAQBNV010000492.1 GCA_028288395.1 Adhaeribacter sp.
CCCATGGCCTTGGCCGCCGTCATGGCCGGGGCCGACGGCATTATCTACGAAACCCACGAAAAGCCGGAAGAAGCCGCCTCCGACGGCGCCCAAACCCTGAACTTCTCCGAATCCGAAAGAATGCTGAAGAAACTGCGGGCCACTTATGAATTGCGGCAGCAACTGGGTTTGTAAATTAGAAACCGCTAATAATAAAATTCCATAAGCCCAAAATATTCCAGCTGTCATTCAGGAGAAAACTATGAAGCAGGTAGCCAAATAGTTTCCTTCTGAATGATATCAATGAGTTCAGGGACAAAGCAATTCCTTAAAAATATTGCAGTTATCAGGTATCGATTCCGCTTTAAGTATCTGAATTATTACAGCCATTAATTAGAGATATATAGCTCTAATTCAGATTGTTTCGAAGGGTTAAATAAAACCATGGTGAAAAAAGAAGAGGCTTCCTATCAAGGAAGCCTCTTCTTTTAATTTATAGATGACAAATTTTATTTTTTGTGCTATTTACTTATTCTTCAGGTTAAACTGTTCTTTTAAATCGAAGCGGTCGCGCAAGTAGCTGGCGGCTAGCCGGTGCGTTTCGGCGGCAAATTTCTGGTGGTAGTTGGGGTTACTGGGGTTGGCAAAAGCGTGTTCGGCGTCGTAAATGCGGGTTCTTATTTTTTTGCCGGCGACTTTCATATTGGCTTCAAATTCCTTTACCACTTCCGGGTTAATATTTTTCTCCCGGCCGGCGAAAAAGCCCAGCACATCGGAGTTAAGGGTTTTTAAGCGTTCTACATTCTTCTCGGGCATCCCGTAAAACATCACGCAGCCAATATTTTGCTTGTCCGTTATAATGGCCGATTGGAGCGCCCAGCTTCCGCCAAAACACCAGCCAAGAGAGGCAATTTCGGCTTTTTTACCGGCATAATTCATGGCTCCTTTAATAATGGCTTCGGCTCGTTCGGGCTTAACAGCTTGCACCAGTTTTACCGCTTCGTCGGCAGTAGTTGCAATTTTGCCGTCGTATAAATCCAGGGCAATTACGTTTACTTCACCTAAATCATTAAAATAGCTCTCGGCTTCCTTTTTAATATAATCGTTCAAGCCCCACCATTCCTGGTATACAAATAAATATTTATTTGATTTTTTGGCTGGTTTCAGTTCGTACCCGCGGCCGGTGGTGCCATCGGGCGTGCTGAAGGTGATCATTTTGCCGGCGGCACTTACGTGCACATAGGGCCGCGGTGCGGCGTGGCCGCTCACAAATTGTTTATCCAGGGTGAGCATAGCAAAAGCTGTTGGCGCCTGGTAGGGGTTAGTGCAGCAGCTTAATTTGGGGCTTGGTACCTGGCTCCAACTAGTTAAACTCGTCAGGATTAATAAAGCAATAAATAAATTTTTCATATGTGTATAGCGGTTCTGTGGGGAGTGTACGAAAATTAACTAAACCTTATCTTACTTTTGGCGGAATAAACTTTTGGCGGAATAAAATTTTAATGCTAAAGGTGCAGCCAGGAGATTTTTAACATTTGATTCTTGGAAGATAGCCCTTTTGCTCTAGTCTGCCTTGTAAATAATATAAGAACGGTACCGGATAAAAAATCAAGGTGTGACACCGAACCAGAATATATATCGTTCAGCCTTTAAGAAGAAACTGGTCCGACATTAAGGCCGTTATTAGACAGTAGGGCAGAATGAGCCTCTGAAGTGAGTGTCTAAGAAATATTTGCATGAGGTTAAGTGCCGTTTAATGATTCTGGACAGAGGTAAATCCTTGATTTATCCGAAGCTTTCTTAAGTTTAGCCAACGGAAATATTAAAAATAAATAGTTTATTTTGCGCCTTCCACGTGGCCAACTTTTAATGGAGGCTGAAGGCTTTTGAGTTAGCTAAAAGCTTTAAAATATTGCAAATTAAATGTTTAGAACTAGAAACAAACATGCAGAAATATTGGTTAGCGTTTACTTTTGCCTGGGCCCTGGTTACACCGGCTGCGGCGCAGAAGCAAATCAAAGAAAAAGAAGTAGCCCGGATTGTCCGTACTTTATCGGCCGATGACATGCAGGGGCGGCAGGTATTTACGCCCGGTATTCAAAAGGCCAGCCAGTTTATTCAGCAGGAATTTAAGAAAATTGGGTTGGAGCCGCTGCCGGGCTTAACCTCCTATGAACAGGCTTTTACGGTCATTCAGGTTACACCAATCGCCACTTCGGTAACTATTAATGGCGAGGATATGCCAGCCGCTTCGGTAATTACGAGCGTGGCGCAGGAAACGGTAAACTGGAGCCCAGCCAACGCGGCCGATGTAGAACAGGTTCGGATTACGGCCGGAGCTAACTTTGTGGCCGAGGCAGGTAAATTATCTGCCGGAAATAAAAACCGACTGGTGCTCGTAGACCCGGGCCACGCTGCCATTTTTAAGCGGTATAAAAATTATCTGGAGCATCATAATATCCAGACTGAAAGAAAGAATACCACCGTGGTTTTTGTTTTAACCGGCCAATCCGAAATAAATAATTATCAGGTAAATATTAAAAGCAGCCTACAGGAGCAGCAACTGAATAATGTAGTAGGTTATTTACCGGGTAAATCCCGGCATGCTGAGTCTGTAATTTTTTCGGCGCATTACGACCATATTGGGGTGCTGAAGCCTGAGGCCGGCGATTCTATTGCCAACGGCGCCGACGATGATGCTTCGGGCACCACGGCGGTTATTGCCCTGGCTCGGCATTTTAAAAAGCAGAAAGATAACGAACGCTCCCTCATATTTGTGGCCTTTACCGCCGAGGAAGTGGGCGGGTATGGCTCTCAATATTTTTCCAAGCAACAGGACCCCGCTCAAATAATGGGCATGTTCAACATCGAAATGATTGGGAAAGAATCGAAATTTGGCAAAAAAGCAGCCTTTATTACGGGTTTCGAACGCTCCGACTTTGGCTCCATTCTGCAAAAGAACCTGGCGGGAACCGGTTACGCGTTTCACCCGGACCCTTACGTGAGCCAGAATTTATTTTACCGTTCCGATAATGCCACCCTGGCGCGTTTGGGCGTACCCGCCCACAGTATTTCCTCCGACCAGATAGATATTGATAAATTATACCACTCCGTCGACGATGAGTTCGAAAGTTTAGATATTGCCAACATGACGCATCTGATTAAAGCCATTGCTAAAGGGGCGGCCAGTATTATTTCGGGCCGGGATACGCCTACGCGGGTGGTACTGGAAGGCAATGAATAATATTTTTATAAGGAAACTAAACCGACCTTACAATAAGGGTAGAAAATAATTAAGTATACCAGGCTTAAACAATTTTTCAGAAACCGAAAGAACCAATTACCTGATAAAGAAGTGGTCATTTTTTCTCTAGGATAACCCGATAGAAATTCAGTTGATGACTTTCTGGACGGATGAAAAATATTTAAAAATATGGCTTGGCCTGCTCTCCAGAAGGAGTATATTTATTTTTTTAAATAGCTCCCTAATTGTCTGGATTAATCATCTTCATAATCCAGGCCCATAAATTTATTGTAAGCCTGCTG
>JAQBNV010000508.1 GCA_028288395.1 Adhaeribacter sp.
TAAAAAAGCCTTTCTGTTGCAACAGAAAGGCTTTTTTATTTATAATTGTTTCTTATTAATGTTCCTTGGCTTCCAGCACTTTTGGTATACCATTAGACGAAACAGTTTCTATATTATAAATGTGTTCGAAACGTTTTTGATCGCCTTCCTGCCAGTTTAAATCTATCAGGTGCCCTTCGCCAATATCGTATACCAGCCCGTGGAGTTGGGGCGGATTCTCCGATTTCATGGCATTCTGAACTATCGCAGTTTTAGCAAGGTTGCGGACCTGCTCAATTACGTTTAATTCTACCAGCCGTCGCGCTTTTTCTTCGTCGGTTTTAATCCGGAGAAATTCCAGCTCGTGCAGCCGCATTACATCTTTAATATTGGTAAGCCAGTTATCTATCAACCCAAAAGATTTATCGCTAATGGCTGCCATTACCCCACCGCAACCATAATGACCGCACACAATTACGTGCCGCACCTTTAATACTTCGATGGCATACTGCAATACAGAGAGCATATTAATATCGGTATGCACCACCATGTTTGCAATGTTCCGGTGCACAAACATTTCGCCCGGTTGGGTACCCGAAATTTCATTCGCAGGCACCCGGCTGTCGGAGCAACCAATAAATAAATATTCCGGTTTCTGACCTAAAGCCAGTTTCTTAAAATACTCTTGATCCTGCGCTAATTTTTCCGCTACCCAGCGGCGATTGCCTTCAAATATTTTTTTCATAATTATTTTATAATAATTTATTCTAAAATTAATGGTTATAAAAAGTGGTTACGTCCGGTACATTGACCAGTTCAACTGTAATATTGCGCTCTCCCGCAGCAAATTTAAAGTTCTGAATCGCTTCCAGCACATCATAATCAATATAGGTCGAATGAGTACCATCAATAATTACGTGACTGTTTTTTGGCAGATGATCTAAAGTTAAGATAATGCTGGCCTTGTTTAAGAAAGATACATTTTCACTTAACCGAATACGGAAAACTTCATTATTCTTATGCTCCTGCTTATCGAAGAAATAAGGCGTTTTGTAGTTGGCTTTAAGAATAAAGAATACCCCGATGGCCAAACCAATACATATACCTACGAGCAAATCGGAGAACAAAATAGCGATGACCGTAACAACAAACGGAATAAACTGGTGGGTACCTAATTTAAACTGGGCCTGATATAAGGCGGGCTTCGTAAGTTTAAAACCAACCATTAACAACACAGCCGCCAGCGCCGACAATGGTACCATGTTAATAAAACTGGCCAGGAAAAATACGCTTAACAGCAGAAAAAGACCATGTACAAAACTCGCTACTCTGGTTTGGCCTCCGGCATTAATATTAGCCGAACTCCGCACAATAACAGCTGTCATGGGCAAACCTCCAATTAAACCGCTCAAAATATTACCAATTCCCTGGGCTTTTAATTCGCGGTTGGTAGGTGTTATCCGTTTGTGTGGATCCAGCTTATCTACTGCTTCTACGCTAAGTAATGTTTCGAGGCTGGCAATAATAGCAATGGTAATGGCTGTTATATAAACAGCCGGATTGCTTAACTGTGAGAAATCGGGGAAGCGCAGCTCGCTTAAAAACTCAGACCCGGAATTAATAATGGGCAAGCTTACCAGATGGGTGGTATCTATTACCCAGGCCGGATTTATAAATTGCAGGCTGTAGCTTAATACAACGGACAACACCACCACCACCAGGGCCCCCGGCACTAATTTAAAAAAGGCAAGTTTCTGGAAAAATTTACTCTCCCACATGATTAAAATAAACAACGAAACCGCCCCAATCAGCAATGCCCCAAACTGGACATTGCCTAGTGCATAAATAAGTTCGGTGAAGGTGGTACGGCCATCGGCCTGGAAGAAATCCATCTCTCCAAAAAAGTCCTGGTCGGCGCCCATAAAATGCGGTATTTGCTTCAGGATCAGAATTAACCCAATAGCGGCCAGCATTCCCCGGATAACGGAAGTCGGAAAATATAGGCCAATTATACCGGCTTTGAGGTAACCTAATAAAAGCTGAAGAAAGCCTGCGAGTACAACAGCCAGCAAAAAGGTATCAAAACTACCTAAGTTCTGGATACCGTTTAAAACAATTACCGTTAAACCCGCCGCCGGTCCACTTACACTTAAAGCCGACCCACTTAGCCAGGCCACCACTAAGCCGCCAATCATACCGGTAATAATACCCGAGAATAAGGGGGCGCCGGAAGCCAGCGAAATGCCCAGGCACAAAGGTAAGGCCACCAGAAAAACCACCAGCCCCGCTGGGATATCATTCTTTAGATTTTTTATATAGTAGTTCAGATTTTGTTCCATTCTTAAAATGCTTATCAGCGGTATATTTCTAAGTATGGCACAAAACTACCTCCCCCTGATTAAGATGGTATTAAAGAGATATTAAAATGAGATTAAAATTTAATATCCTGCAAATAAATAAGCAGGAAAGGTTAAGGAAAGTTAAGAATGGCAAACGACTTGGTTAATAATTACTTATTATTATTATTATTATTATTATTGATGGCGCTTACAGATGAGGCTTAAGTAGAAAATCAGCCATTTAGTAATAAAATACCAGCGCTGGTTGCCGGCTAACGTTTGAACCCTCCGTTCTGCTCGTTTCAGATATAAATTTCCTGGTAAAAATTAGCGAATGATACCGTTACCTCGGTGCCAATCCCAAGTTTCGAATTTATAACAATGGAACCTTTGTGCAGTTTAATAATTTTTTCGGCCAGCGGTAAACAAATACCGTGTCCCGAAATATCCCGTACATTATCGGCCCGCCCGAAGGGTACAAATACTGTCTTTAAATCGTCCTGTGTCATGCCCCGGCCCTCATCTTTTACCTGCAGGGTAATATTATTTCTTTTGACCGAGATGATGCTTCTGACCGGCACCCCTGGGCCGGAGAATTTACAGGCATTTTCAAAAATATTTAAAAGCGCTATCAGCAGCAGCGACTCATTTCCCCTTATTTTCAGTTTACGTTCATCGTCCGGCAGGTCATCAAAGTTAATATCGATGAGCGCGTGCGGCTGCCGTTTCTTGGCCTCTTCCAAAGCCTGAAAAACAATTTCATCGAACCGGAGTGGTTCCAGCTTTATCTTATAAAGATCAAAGCTGGCGTGGGCAATTTGCAACATTCCGTTAGACAATCGCGCCAGCAGGCGCGATTCATCCAGCACCGAATGCAGCACCCGTTCGTACTCATGGGCTTCTCTTTTTTTCATCAGCGCCACTTCTAGTTCGCCGATGATGGCGGTTAGGGGGGTCCGGAGTTCGTGACTGGCATTAGAAATAAAGGTGTTTTGCATATCAAAAGCACTTTCCAGCCGGTCCAGCATATTGTTGAAGGTATTGGTCAGGTGAGACACTTCGTCTTTGCCATCGGTTTGGCTCAGGCGCAGGTGTAAATCCGAAGCGCTGATTTTTTCCACTTCTTCTACTACTTTCTGGATGGGACGGAGCGCCTCCCGCGAGAAAATCCAACCGCTCATAACTACAATCAGCATGGAACCTAAAAACCCGGTAAAAATAATTAACCGCAGATCAGCAAGCTTTTCGATAGTAACGATATCCTTGGAAGAGGCAATAACCACGTACGACGCGTCTACATCTATATAAACCAGGCCGGTAAAATGGCGCTGGCCTTCTTTCCATTTTACCAGCTTATTCTTTTTGATATTTTCCAGTACACCCGGGGCAATGGTAAAAGCCCCCCCTCCTTCCCGGAAAACAATTTTTCCTGCCTGATTATATACCTGCACAATTTCGTAGGGCAGGGTCTGATAATATTTTTGCAAGGTACGGCGATAAGTCGCTTCACTTACCTTATCGGCATCCAGATATACGTGGGCTACAATATTGGCCCGGTTGGCCAGGCTGTCGTAAAAAGAAATGCCGCGGGTGATGGCGGTATAAAAATAAACCGTAAGCGAAAAAAGAATCAGAATGATGGCAAAGATAGAAGTAAACTGGAACGTAAGGCGGGTCCTGATATTCATAACCGTTATACTTCTTTCAGCACATAGCCCATACCTACCAGGGTATGTATAAGCTTGGGCGAAAAATCTTTATCTATTTTTTTACGCAAAAAATTAATATACACATCTATCACATTGCTGCCGGTATCAAAAGAGGTTTCCCAAACCTGCTCTATTATATCTACCCGCGATACTACCCGTTCTTTATTGCGCATCAGGTAATGCAATAGAGAAAATTCCCGGGCCGTTAAGTTAATCGGAGTATTAGACCGGCTAACCGTTTTCTTTGTCAGGTTCAATTCCAGATCGGCCATCTTCAATATTTCGTTGTTGGGTGCCTCGTAAGCCCGGCGGGTCAGGGCGCGTATGCGGGCCAGCAACTCCTGAAAAACAAATGGCTTTACCAGGTAATCATCGGCGCCGGAATCTAAACCCAGTATTTTATCGTCGGTACTGCCCAGGGCCGTAAGCATTAAGATGGAAACGGAAGGCTTTTGCGCCCGTATTTGGCGGCACACCTCCAGCCCACTTTGCCGCGGTAAGATCACATCCAATATAATCAGGTCATAATCATTTTCAAGGGCCAGCTTTTTACCATAAAAACCATCATAAGCCACATCTACTTCGTAAGCTTGTTCTTCTAATCCTTTTTTTATAAAGGAAGAAACCTTGGGCTCATCTTCTACCACCAATATTTTCATAGACAAACGGCTGGTTTTTATTTTCAGAGTTCAAAGGTAAAACCTTTATCTTTTAATTTAAGATAGGTTTCTTTATTAAAACTATATAATCGGGCCGCCCGGTGGGCCACTCCTACCTGGGTTTCGTCTAATGGCATCAGCAGGTTCATTTTCAATATTTTCTTCCGGAAGTTGCGGGTATCAAAAACGGTTCCCAAAACGGCTTCGTACAAACCCTGCAATTCGGTTAAGGTAAATTTCTGGGGCAACAATTCAAAACCAATCGGTTCGGTACGGACTTTGGCCCGCAGGAAATTAAGAGTGGTATCCAGAATATGGCGGTGGTCAAAAACGAGTTCGGGCACTTCGGCTATGTCAAACCAATGAATAGCACTGGCATCGGGACCAGCTTTGAGGTTTTCGAGGGTATAATTAATAAGCGAATAATAGGTAACCGTGACTACCCGCCGCCCCGGAAAGCGATTAACCTGGCCGAAGGTATAAACCTGCTCCATAAACATATTCGTCATGCCCGTCATGTTCTGGAGCGTCCGGCGGGCCGACATATCCAAATCTTCCTGGTTCAGGACAAAGCCGCCGGGCAATGCCCAGGAACCCGCCGACGGTTCGATGGCTCGTTTAATAAGTAAAACTTTCAGCTTCCCGTTATCCAAACCAAATATGATGCTGTCCGTGGAAATATAAGGCAAAATATCTTCTGACCTGTAATCCATAATTTTATATAAAAGAAAAAGTGTTTTAGAGCTGCTTTACTAACTTAATATTTTTAAACCGGTTTAATACCATACAGTTTAAGCGGCAAAGCAGTAGCCGCCCAAATATACAGGTTTGGGTGTTTAAAGTAGATCATATACTGCCCTAAATACTTTATCTACCGGGCCGCATTTTTATATTATATTTAAATGTTTATCGTGCTCACGCTAAATGATTGTTTTTTCGGGTAAAATGTTTGCGGCGGCGGATGATTATTTTAACCTGAATTATTTGTTCCGTAAATTTAAATCTTTAATATTGTAAAAAATACAATAAGCTAGCATATATGTATTTACTCGGATATGATATTGGCAGTTCTTCGGTAAAAGCTACTTTGGTAGATGCGGCTACGGGCCAAGCCCTGGCATCGGCTTTTGCACCCGGTAACGAGATGAAAATGCTGGTGAAGCAGGAAGGCTGGGCTGAACAGGATCCCGAACTGTGGTGGCAATATTTGACTGAAACCACCCGGCAGGTATTAAGTAAAACCCAGGTCGCAGCCGATCAGATTAAAGCCATTGGCATTGCTTACCAAATGCACGGGCTGGTGGTCGTAGATAAAAACCAAGCGGTGTTGCGGCCTTCAATTATCTGGTGCGACAGCCGGGCCGTAAATATTGGCAACGAAGCTTTTAAAAATATTGGCGAAGAAACCTGCCTGGCTAATTTCCTGAACTCACCGGGCAACTTTACAGCTTCTAAATTAAAATGGGTAAAAGAAAACGAGCCCGAAATATTTAACCGAATCTATAAGTTTATGCTGCCCGGCGATTTTATCGCCATGAAATTATCTGGCCGTATTCAAACTACGCCTTCGGGTTTATCGGAAGGAATTCTCTGGAACTTCAAGGAAAGCCGGCCGGCTTACGAATTGCTGGATTATTATGGCATCAGCGCCGACCTGATCCCGGAGATTGTGCCCACTTTCGGCGCGCAGGCCGAAGTTTCGGCGGAAGCAGCGGCGCATCTGGGTTTAGCTGCCGGCACGGTTATCGGCTACCGGGCGGGTGATCAGCCCAACAATGCTTATTCGCTCAATGTGTTAAAACCCGGCGAAATAGCCGCTACGGCCGGCACCTCCGGCGTAATTTACGGCATCAACAACCGCATTGATTACGATCCGCAATCGCGCGTCAACTCGTTTCTGCACGTGAACGGCACCCCCGAAAAACCCGTAACGGGCACCCTGATGATTGTGAACGGAACCGGTATTTTAAACTCCTGGCTTCGCAAAAACTTGTTTTCTTCCGAAAAATATAATTACCAGTATTCCTACCCCGAAATTAACGAGATTGCTACCGAAGCCCCGGCTGGCGCCGATGGTTTGTTGATATTGCCTTTTGGGAACGGCGCGGAGCGGATTCTGCAGAATAAACAAATCGGGGCGGTGATAAATGGATTGTCGCTTACTACTCATGGCCGAGGCCATTTGGCCCGGGCGGCTCAGGAAGGGATTATTTTCGCTTTACGCTACGGGTTCGATATTATGAACGGCATGGGCATCCAGGCCAGAACCGTAAAAGCCGGGGATGCAAATATGTTTTTGAGCCCCTTATTTGCCCAAACTTTCGCCACTGTTACGAACACCACCGTAGAACTCTATAACACCGATGGTTCGCAGGGAGCAGCCCGGGGCGCCGGCGTAGGCGCCGGCATTTATCCCGATTTCGAAAGTTC
>JAQBNV010000563.1 GCA_028288395.1 Adhaeribacter sp.
AAACTTCGGTAAATGAAATTACAGAAGAACGTCCGTATGCTTATCAGGAAATAGCTGGTGAAAAAAAAGAAATACCTTGCGTCTTTACGCTGAAAGATAACGTAGTTGGTTTTAAAATTACCGGTACTTACGATCCCAATCTGCCCCTGGTAATTGATCCGGCGATTATTTTCATGACGTATGCCGGGGCGGGCAGTGGCCTTTCGGCAAACTGCGCTACCGCTGATATTACCGGCAACACCTATTTTGCCAGCCGCACGATGGGGCCTTTTTACCCCACTAGCCCTGGCGCTTACCAAACCGTGCGGCGCGGCAACAATACAGGTATTTCTAAATTAAACCCCAATGGCACAACTTTGCTGTACGCCACTTACCTGGGCGGATCCGGCAGCGACGAATATCCGCTTTCACTAGCCGTAACCCACCTGAACGAGCTGGTAATTCTGGGGCATACCAATTCTACCAATTTTCCGACCACTAACACTGCCTATAATGCCACTTATAACGGGGGACGGGATTATTTTATATCCAAACTTTCGGCCGACGGCACTTCTTTAGTTGCCAGCACCTTTCTGGGTGGTACCGGCCCCGAAGGCGGCAACATCGGCAGCACCCCGGCCAAGCTGGCGCTGGACATTAACGGCAATATTTACGTTGGTGGCTGCACACAATCTACTGATTTTGAAATGGTAAACGGTTTCCAGAGTACCAAAAAAGCGGGCTTCGAAGGCGTGGTTTGTAAACTCAACAGCGGGTTAACTTCTTTGTTGTAGTCCTCTTATTTAGGGGGCAGCGCCGAAGACCTGGTCTACCATATTAAAGTGGGCCCTACCGGTAAAATTTATGTTGCCGGGAGTACCATCAGCCCTGATTTTCCGGTCACCAATGGCGTACTGATGAGAAACCTGGTGGGCCAGCTCGATGGTTTCCTCGCCGTTATTTCGGCCAATGGCAACCAGTTGCAATCCGCTGCCGCCCCTGGAGGTGCCTAATATTTTTACCCCAAATAAAGATGGCCGCAACGATTATTTTGTTATCCGGAACAGTGCCGCCCAAACCCAACTAAAAATATTTAACCGCTGGGGTAAACTGGTATACCAGAGCGATGATTACCAGAACGACTAGGACGGCCGGTCTGTCAGTCAGGGCACCTATTATTACCATATCCAAAGCTCAGGCAACTGCACCTCCAGAAAAGGCTGGCTCGAAATTGTGCAGTAGTTTTTAACCCCACGGGAAAATATTTTATATTTAAAGTTTAAAGCGCCATTATTACCCAATTCTGAAAGGGGTGCTTACCTTTGCATTTAATTTAAAACAAAAAAGATGACTAAACTTACCGTAAATGATAATGGCTCCCTTAAAATAGAAGGTGAATTTGAAATTGTAGACAAAGCGGGTAACCCTTATGATCTGGCCGGACGGACCGTAGTATCGTTATGTCGCTGCGGCATGTCGAAAAACAAACCTTTTTGCGATGGTTCCCACAAAGGGCACTTTGAGCACAATGCCGTAGCATTTGCTTTGCCGCCTAAAAAAGTTTAACTTCTTAGATTTGCTTTTAAGTGTCGGCCGGTTACGGCTATGGCTTGTTTATTCAAATGAAACAATGCTGCCCGACCGGCCGGTACCTATTTGGCGCAAACTGGTCAATTATCTGAAGTAGCTCCGGACCCGGTAAAATTTAACACATGGAAAATATTCTGCGGCTCAGCCAGATTCATATTTACCCGATAAAATCGATGGGGGGCATTTCGGTTTCAGCGGCCACCGTAGAACCACGCGGCCTGCAGTACGACCGTCGCTGGTTGCTGGTAGATGAAAACGGGGTATTTTTAACCCAACGCACTTTTGCCGAACTGGCCTTGCTCGAGGTAGCCTCTCACCCCCAAGGGTGGGAAGTGCGCCATAAAATAAAAAATTTAAGCCCGCTGTTGATCCCACTCGATCCAGCCACTACAAATATTTTAAAGGTTCAGATCTGGGATGATATTTGTGAGGCAGTAGAAGTTAGTTTAATCGTCAACGAATGGTTTACGGTCGCCCTAGGCCGATATTGCCGGCTGGTTTACATGCCCGATTCTACGCACCGGCAACCCGATTTAGATTACGCGGCCATTGGCGATTTGATTAGTTTTAGCGATAGTTTTCCCATTCTGGTGATCGGCGAGGCTTCGCTAGCCGATTTAAACAATCGCCTTCCCGAGCCGGTACAGATGAACCGCTTCCGGCCTAACCTGGTATTTACTGGCAGTTTGCCCTTTGCCGAGGACAACTGGCACCACCTCCGAATCGGGGACCTTTCGTTCCGGGAAGCCAAACGTTGCGGCCGTTGCGTATTAACCACCATCGATCAGGCTACAGCAGAAAAAGGCCCGGAACCATTGCGCACCCTCGCCACTTACCGGACGGTGCCAGGCAAAAATAAAATTTTATTTGGCCAATATATTATTCCGGAAACATTTTCGGGTCAGGTTAAAATCGGAGATGCCATTGAAGTAACGATACCGGTCAGCTAATTGATCTTAGTTTCTGAATCATGCATCAATTTAACATAATAATTGCAACACCAGCCGATATACCGGCCATCCAGGAGATTATAGCGGAAACCTGGGAGCCTACCTACCGGAATATACTTTCGCCGGCGCAAATCCAGTACATGCATCACGAAATATACCGAACTGAAGCGCTGGAAAAGCAAATGGCCGAAGGGCAACGTTTCTTTATTTTAAACAGTAACCACGTGCCGGTTGGCTTTGCGTCCTACTCGCCGGTCGCGGGTGCCGTATATAAATTAAATAAATTGTACGTAAAGCCGGTTTACCAGGGACAGGGTTTTGGCCGTTTACTCATCGCCCACGTAGAGCAGGACGTCCGGAGAAGATCTGGTGAATATTTAATTCTGAACGTAAACCGCCACAACCAGGCCCGCCAAATGTACGAAAGAGCGGGTTTTAAGGTCATCAGCGAAGAAGATATTCCCATCGGACCCTACTGGATGAATGATTACCTTATGCAAAAAACCATCACGGACATGGAGGCAGCCGCTTCCCCAAATAATTAATATTTATTTACCGCTTTGTCCGCGTTGCGGGAAAACCTTTTAAATGATTTTATATCCACTCATCTGGCATGAGCCTGATTGTAGTTCTTAACTCCAATATTTTCTGCACCTAAACCAGCCCAAACTTATCACCGAAAACAAAGTATTATTTTCAGGCGCAAATTCTAATAGAGAATAAAACCTTTAGAAGAGGCCTATTTGAATCGCTAGCCAATTTGAACAGCCGGTGAATGGCAATGAATTTATTTTTACAAAAATTCATCCGCCGTTAAACCGGCTCTCGGCAGGCGCACATATTTCCGAAATATGGGCAACATAATCAGGTAAACCAAGCCCCCAAAAGGCACACTAAAAAGCAACCAAGCCGCGATGCCAAATAGATTGGCCAGCCACAACTTTCCCACGGCCTTCAGCCAGTCTTCCCGGAATAAAAGCAGAATTTGCTCAAAGGTTAATCTAAATTCTTCGGCACCCAGCATAAATATACCGGCTTGGATAAAAGGCAGATAAAGCAGCAAATGCACCGGGGCGGCGAGGTAGCATATAAGCAGCAAAGCCGGAATATTTAACCGGAAACGCAGGCCCAGCAGCGTACATAATAAGGTTGCGACACCAAAAAGCGGCATAATGCCAATAGTTAAACCCAGCGCCACAGTTAAAGCCAGCTTTTGCGGAGTAATGCCCATAGTGAGCAAGGCCAGCAACGGGTTTATGATCTTATGCCGGAAATAGGAATGGGGACGGCGGCGTTTCACAATACCTTTTTTATGGGGCGCGGTTTAAGTTTCCAAAGTTAAACCGAACTATAATCTTTACTAACAATTCCTAAACTAATTCTGAGTCAAAAGGTTAATTTACGGTTATAAAAATATATCCGGTGCAGCAGCATAGATACATCCGTCTATTTATTCCAGCAAAGCGCTGCGGTTTCCTTTTATTTAAATATTTGTTTTTTAGGGTTTAGATAAGCTCCTTTAAAACGGCGCAGTAGTTCAAAAGGAGCTTATTAAGGCAGGAATATTCCTGGCTAATTATTCGCTTTTGGTAATAAAGTAAATTATCGCCCGATTACTTATCTTTGGTTAAAACTTACCGGCAGGCTTATGGTGCGCAATTCTCCTTTTTTCATATCTGTTATATTTTTATACCTGTTATTTTCGGCGGCAGGCTGTAGTGGCAAAAAGAAGGCTACTGATACCAAGCGCCTGACCAACGAAAATGTACGGAAAGAACTACTGAAATACGGGCAGGAGAACCCCGAAACGGTGGTGTTGCTGAGTACGAGCATGGGCAAAATAAAACTTAAACTTTCTACCGAAACGCCGCTGCACCGGGCAAACTTTATCAGGCTGGCCAAAATGGGTTATTACAACGGCACGGTATTTCACCGGGTAATAAAAGGCCACATGGTGCAGGGCGGCGACTCCCGCGAGCCCAAAAGAGACATTGGTAAATACGGCGTACCATCCGAAGTAAAACCCAGCCTGGTGCACGTGCGCGGGGCGCTGGCCATGGCGCGTTACGACGACGAGTTTAACCCGACCAAAGCTTCTTCGCCCGATAATTTTTACATGGTCCAGGGCTCGCCGGTTTCGGAAGCTGAACTGCAGCAGATAAGCCAGCGCTATGGCAGAAAATATACCCCGGCCCAAACCAAAGCCTATTTAACCAAAGGCGGCGTACCCAGCCTCGACACGAAATATACGGTATTTGGAGAGGTGTTGGAAGGAATGGATGTGGTCGATAAAATTGCCCGCGTACCCGTCGACACCCACGATTGGCCCAGTCAGGAGATTTACATTACCATGGAAGTGCTCGAATAATTTTTTAACAATACCCGGTTAACCATCTGCCGGATAATAGCAACTTAAAATGGCAAAGCCGCTGGCGGTTCCGGTTATCTGTTTTAAAACCACGACAAAGGTTACAGTTCCGTAACCCAACCGACACGCAACCCTTTTCCGGTGAATTACGCTACACGCTTATCTTAACCCCAATCGTTTTGACCGAAATATTAGACTTAATAATTGTAGGCGCCGGGCCCATTGGATTGGCCTGCGGCCTGGCAGCTCAAAAAGCCGGATTAACTTACCAGATCCTCGAAAAAGGTTGCCTCGTTAATTCGCTGTATAACTACCCGCTTAATATGACCTTTTTTTCTACGGCCGACCGCCTGGAAATCGGGGGGATTCCATTTACTTCGATTCACGCTAAACCCAACCGGCCGGAAGCTTTGGAATATTACCGCCGGGTAGCCGAAAAACGATTGCTGACCATTCAGTTATTTCAGGAAGTAACGGATATCAGCGCCGATGGAAAAATATATGTAGTTACCACTCCCAAAGCCCAATACCGGACCCGCCACGTTATTATTGCGGTGGGCTTTTACGATATTCCTAATCTGCTGAATATTCCGGGCGAGGAACTACCCAAGGTGAGACATTATTATTTCGACCCACATTTTTATTACCGCCAGCGGGTATTGGTAGTGGGCGCCAACAACTCCTCGGCTGATGTGGCCCTGGAAACCTGGCGCAAAGGGGCTGAAGTAACGATGGTTATCCGGGAACCGGAACTCGGACGCATTAAATACTGGACCAAACCCGATCTCCAGAACCGCATCGAAGAAGGCTCCATAAAAGCTTATTTTAATTCCAGGCTAACGGCCGTCCGGGAGAATGAAGTAGATATTTTAACGCCCGCCGGCTCGATAACCTTGGTCAACGATTACGTAATGGCCATGACGGGTTACCAGCCTAACTTTAGTTTTCTGCGCAAAATTGGCATTAAACTTAGTCCGGATGACAAGCAGCACCCCTATTACGATCCCGAAACCATGGAAACCAATTTGCCCAACGTATTCCTAGCTGGCGTCATTTGCGGTGGCATGGATACACATGTTTGGTTTATTGAAAATTCCCGCATCCACGCTGACCAAATCCTGAATACCATTCTCGCCCGCCGGGCTGTTTCGGTGTAACCTGCTGCTCCCCGATTAGCTAAATAATTTTAATTATTTTTTAGGCAAAAGGCCTTTTCTAATAAAGCATCAAGTTCAGGTTTGAAATTATACCAGCTAGTAAAAAGCACTTACCATAGTAGAGTTATGTTTATAGTGCTTTTCACAACTTTAAAGATGAACCAGAACTCGAATCTTGGATAACTACTAACATCAACCCCTACTCTAAAGAACAAAGTGCTTCCCTGACCGGCTATGAGTACATTATCAACGCGGTCAAACAGGCTAACGCTACTATGGAAGAACCTTAATGCTATTCAGTATTATACCCAATCGCCTTAAATCACTTTTATTTAAAAACCCGGCAGGTTTTTAAAACCTACCGGGTTTAATTAAGCTATTACTTTAATGGCTACACGTATAGAAGACAATTTAAACTTTTTGGTATTAATTGGATTTATAAATAGCGCTAAACAGTAACCGAAAATTGCAATTAAATAATTTCACCAATATTAGTAACTGTTAGGATTTTCATCGGGGCTGGCTTTAAAATATAACCAATTGAGGAGCTGAGCTGGACGCTGGCAAATAGATTATAAAGCCAAAGCAAAAAACGAACCGCCCTGTTTACTATCAGCTACTGCCGCGGCGTTACGTAAAATACCAAGGCGCTCTTAGTTAGAGCAGCTCTTTCGCCGGATCCCAGAAAAGCTTTTCGAAATCTACAACCCGATCATCTTTTATCGCAACGCCTTCCTGTTCCAGGCTTTCCTGCATCGCCGTTGGCGAAGCAAAATGTTGCTTGCCGGTAAGCAGGCCATTGCGGTTCACCACCCGGTAAGCGGGAATATTTTTGGCTGACTGGTGCGAACTTATCAATGCCCAACCAACCATGCGGGCAGAGCCTTTGCTGCCCAGGTAAGACGCAATAGCCCCGTAAGAAGTAACCCGACCCCGCGGCACCAGTT
>JAQBNV010000602.1 GCA_028288395.1 Adhaeribacter sp.
CAACTTATTAACCAGCAAATACTTACCTTTGCAATTTTGAAAGATTTATGACTTTACGCCCAGGTTTACTTTATTTGGCGAGGATTTTGTTAAGTTTGTATTGCATCCTAACCGGGATAGGTTGGAGCTTATATCAGGCAAAGTTAGCTGCTGTATAAACCGAAAACCTGCTAAAAATTGATGCATTGTTCAGGTATGGAGCAATATAGAGGATGATATTCCGGTACCGTTGCCTAACCCTTGAACATTGCATGTTGAAAAAATTACTGAATGGCAGGATAGCGGATGAAAACCCGTAAAAAAATTGCACACTATGCTAAACAACTTAATCGAGCGTTTATGCATTGGGTTCAGGAGATAAAAGATAATAATTTCGCCCTGGGTATATGCTGGTAATCCGACAGATTGGCAGGAAATACAAGTTGGCGGCCTATTTGTATTAATCGTTCAAGCTAAAAGTAAAATGGTAAAGTTAGTTAAAACAAGAAGTAGAAAAGCAGGTTTAGTATTGGCGCTGGTAGCATTAAGTGCCACGATGGTATGGGCGCAGAATTTTTCGCGCCAGGGTATTTCGTTTACTTTATTTGATAAAACCGGAAAGCCTTTAACCGATGCGGTAATTAATAATGGTCAGTACCGGCTTTATTCGTTGCGCGACCCGAAAACCGTAACCGACCCGCACCTGAGTTTTGAAAAAACCACCCAACTTTTTACTTTTACTGAGTCGGCCATTTCGCCAGGTATTAGCCTGGCCTTAATCAGCCCCACCGATACCATGTATATATCGGTATTTGGCAGGTCTAAGCCCGACAAAATAATAGATGGCATAAAGGTTCAAAAAGGCAGCTATGTATTAACCTCAAACGAGTTTTCGGGGAATAAACGCCTGAAGGTAGAGAGTTGGAATAATTTCCTGGAAGAGGAAGAACCGGCAGAAAAACAAGATTTAAATAGGTTTTCGCATATTCTTCGAGACAAAAAACCAATATCTATCGTAAAGCATAATCATTAATCCTTACCCTTAAGCTTTTTAGCAATGGCTTAAGTTTTTTATATATTTTTTAAGACAACCCTAAAATAATAACTGTCATGGGACACAAAGCAATTGAAATAACAGATGCTAATTTCGAAGAAATAATAAATTCAGATAAACCCGTTTTAGTAGACTTCTGGGCAGAATGGTGCGGACCTTGCCGCATGGTTGGTCCGGTAGTAGAAGAACTGGCCGGCGATTACGAAGGCCGCGTAGTAGTAGGTAAAGTAGACGTAGACGCCAATCCGCAGACTTCCGCTAAATTTGGTATCCGTAGTATTCCAACTTTGCTGGTTTTCAAAAACGGCCAGGTAGTAGACAAGCAGGTAGGCGCGGTGCCTAAAAATGCTTTAGCGCAGAAACTGGAAGCCCAACTGGCTTAATATTTAATAATTTAAAGAGAAGCCCTTTCTGCTCCGCAGAAGGGGCTTTTTTTTGCCCGTTCCGCCAGAAGTATCTAATATTATAAGCCAGAAAACTACCCTTCCGGAAAGATAAATACCTGTTTTGTTTAAGAATATTTATTTCTATCTTACTCTTGGTACTATCCTCCCAAAATTCACCTATATGCATAAATTCACGGGCTTCTGTATATTTTCTTTGTTGCTGTTCTGGCTGGTGCTGGGCCCAGTTTCTTTGGGGGTGGCACAAACCCCGGTTACGCCAACTTACGCCGAAAAGCTTGGCTGGAAGAAGGGAGACCGCGTTCTTATTCTGCACGTGGATGATGCGGGTATGTCTTACGATTCTAATGTGGGCACCATAAAGGCGATGGAAGAAGGCGTGGCCAATTCGGTAAGCGTGATGATGCCCTGCCCCTGGGTGCCGGGTTTTGTGCGATACCTAAAGCAACACCCCCAGGTTGATGCCGGCCTGCACCTGACGCTCACCTCCGAATGGCGCGATTACCGCTGGGGCCCGCTCACTGGCCGGCAAGCTGCACCCGGCTTAACTGACCTGGAAGGTGCGCTGTGGCCTTCGGTGGGTGAAGTGGTAAAAAATGCCAGCCCCGACGAGGTAGAAGCCGAAATCCGGGCGCAACTGGAGCGGGCCCGGCGCATGGGCTTTCAGCCCACCCACCTCGATTCGCACATGGGTACCCTTTTTGCCCATCCGGGATTTACCGAACGTTACATCCGTGTAGGTATTCAGGAACGCATTCCGGTTATGTTACCCGCCGGACACAATACCTTGCTTATCCGGGAGATGGAAGACGATGCTAAAGCGCGCCTGGTGCGGGAAGGCAAATACCAGGAAGGCATGAAAATACCCACCCAGGCCGGCGGTTCAGAAATACAGCAGTTAGGCCAGACGGTTTGGGACGCCGGGCTGCCCGTGCTGGACGATTTGCACAACACCAGCTACGGCTGGAAACTGCCGGCCAACGTACCCCCAACCGACGAAAACCTGCGCCAGCTTAAAGTAAAAAATTACGTAGCGGGCATCAAATCTTTAAAACCCGGGGTAACCATGATGATTATGCATTGCACCGACCCTACCGAAGTTTTTCCGCACATTTCGGATTCGGGCCTAACCCGGAAAGGCGACCTACTGGCCATGCTGGACCCGGCGGTTAAAAAGGCGCTGCAAGAGGAACGCATTATTTTAACTACCTGGCGGGAGCTGAAAGAACGTCGGGATAAAGCTGGTACTCCAACCGGAACGAAAAGCAAAAAGTAAACCACCTTAATATTAACAAACTGATGTTATGCAAAAAGATAAAATATATGCAGAAGCAAAGCCCACACACTACCGTCAATCCAAAAGAATCTTTTGAGTAGGTAACGCAGAAGATTCTTTTGGAATTCATCGAATTCTTCAGAATGACGGGTTTGGATGCAAAGACCTTTAGACTAAATTATTTTTAATTCCTGCTTAACATCATTACTAAATATTTAGGCACACAGAATATTTTTTCTAGCTGATAATGAAGAGATAAGAAATATAATCCCTGAATATTCAAATATTCTCCCGTCTCCCCTATTCAATTAAGTAAAACCGGCCTCATTTTTGAATATGGTAATTTAGGAATATAATGGAACCGCCTGGTTCCGGCGTAAATTAACTAAACTGCTTTACTATGAAAAAACTGATGCTGGCTGCTGCCCTGGCAGCCATAACCTGGGGAACTGCTCAGGCCCAATCGCTTAACCTAGGTATAAAAGGGGGTTTTAATTACACCAATGTCTCGGGCAATACGGGCACCTACCTGGACTTCGACAAAGCTTATAAACCAGGTTTTAATGCCGGTATCTTTACCAATATTGGCCTCTTCCCTATGCTGGCCATCCAGCCCGAAATAAATTATTCGACCAAAGGGTTCCGGATTGAGGATGAACGTAGCAGCGGCGGCACCAATACCCAAACTGATATAAAAAACCGGATCAATTACCTGGATGTACCGGTACTGGTGCAGGTAAAAACCGGTACCATATATTTTGAAGCTGGTCCGCAGGTGGGCTTTTTACTGAATCAGAAAACCGAGCAGCGGCGTACCATCACCCAAACTGGCCTGATTAGCGAACAAACCACAAAAGAACCGGTTATTCGCGATAAAAGTACCAGCAGCTACCGCACCACCGATTTAGGTTACGCCGTAGGTATTGGTTTTCAGGCCCCGGTCAGCCCGGTTAGCCTCAATTTCCGCTACGCCAACAGCGTGCCTTCTTACCTGAAAGATAGCAGCACCGATGCGCGTCATTCGGTTTTCCAGATCTCGTTAAGTACCTGGCTGCCGGTAGCCAAACGTTAACCAACCTTTTACCCATAAAAAAGCCGGCTGCGGTTCATCTGCAGCCGGCTTTTTTATGCCTTTATCTGTAACCTTATCCGCTGTAGCAACTGCAGAGGGTTTTCTCTCCCGTACAAATCTCCGCAAAGCCATCTTCTATCTGCTTCATCAGCACTTCCAGGCGGTTATTGTAGTCGGCAATATTTTCGAGTTTGTCGCCCTTTGGGCCTTCTTTAAATAAATTATTCAGCTCTTCGGTTTTCTTACCCATATCATTATTTTTTTCGCTGTAGCGGGTTACAAAAGCCGGAATGGCATCTTTTGGGTAGCTGCTGACAATATTATTGTCAATGCAATATTTCTTTTTGAGAAATTCGGTTACTTTCTGGTCAGCCAGTTTGCGTAAATCTTCCGTTCTTTTCAGGGCTTCCTGAGCCTTGGCGGCATCGTAGCGTTTGTTATAAGCCAGCACCGTTTCTTTGGCCCTTTCCCGGCAGCTTACGCATTTGGTAGCCCCGGCCTTTTCCATCAGGTTGTTCCGCACCGGCAGGTTTTCGTCGGTGGCCGGTAATACGGCCAGCTTGTTAATATCCTTTTCAAATACCTCTTTGTACTGCATGTCTTCCAGCAAGGTCATGTAGCGGTTGATGGCTTCGCCCTCGATGGTAGTAGATAAATATTCTTTGTTGGGCAACTCCACCGAATTGAGCTTGGCCAGATACGCTTCTCGTTTGGCCGCATTGGGGTTGCTTTTTATTTCGGTATCGAGTTCCAGCAGGGTTAGCACCAGTTCTTTGCTGTTTTTCAGGTTGTGGTCACCTTCCAGGTACAAATCGGCGCTGGCGGCCACGGCCTGGTACTCCGGTTTAAATACGGTCTGGAAAGTGCTGTTTTTGGCGAACTCCTTTTCGCGTTGCCGTTGCAGGCTTTTGAGGCTGCGGTAACTCTGAATGATCGAAAATAAGGTTTTGGAGTTGGCTTCCGAAATATTATTGCGGTAGTTCAGCTTATAATTATTCAGGTTCTGCTTCAGCTCGGCAAAAGAGCGTAAATATTCGATGTAAAACATTTCCTGTTTAAAGGTCTCGTCTTTTACCAGGCCGGCATCGTGGGCATTGGTAATCTTTTGCTTGCGCTTATCAATCAGCTCCGTATTTATTTCGTTGCCGCTGAGTACATCGGTTTTGTACAACGATTTGTAATTGGCAATAATCAGGTAAGGATAATCTTTATAATTAACCAACTCTTCAATTTTTCGGCGGTCGAGGTTAGACTGGCCGCTGCCCAAATATTCGGCAAAGCGGGCCGGGCGCAGCGAAGGCGCTTTGGCATCGGGTGGCACCAAAACGTACATGCGCACCGAATGCAGGCGGGTGTCAAAATCCTGGCCTTCGTATAACCGGATAGTAGAACTGAAGCGGTATTCTTTCTTTTTAGAAGTGGTGCCAATCAAATTCCCAAACTCACCCACCAACGATAAAAGTGCCCCGGTCGGGTTTGTGAGCTTCGAAATATTAACCAGCTGCGACGACACAATATTAAACATATCGCCGCTATCATCCTTGGTGATGGCTTTGGCCTGGATAGAAGCATCAATATTTTTGCTTTCGTCAGAAACTGGTAGCTTATCAATAATCCGGATGACCTCAATATTATCGCTTACCTGCGTGGTATATTCTTTTTTATCGGTGGCAATATTAAAATTATAAAGGGGGTAAATAATATTTTCGTTGCCGAAAACCTTTATATTTTTCAGCTGGGCCGAGATAAACAAATATTCGAGGTTGTTGCGGTAATTCTTTTTATCGCGGCCGGCGCCGTTCTCCAGTTCGTTTACCACCCGGGTAAACTTGCTGCCGTTATACAGATAAATATCAGTAGAGAGATACTGCCACTCATCCGAAAAATTGAATTTATCCTGGTAAGTGTAGGCGAGGCGGGTTTGCACCGTATTTTGGGCCTCAGCCCCCGTAACCAGCAGCGACAAGAGGAGAAAGCAAAGGGTATATTTGAATTGCATATTTTAAATACCGATAGCTTTATTACCACCCGGCGCAATGCAAAAATATGGTATATTATAGATTATATAAAGAAAAAGTGCAGAATAAATTAAAAAAATCCAGGGCAGGCCAGGAGCGCCTTTTCCGGATTTTCTGAAAACCAGTATATAACTTTATTTATAAATAAGCACTTCACTTTTACCATCGGCCTTAATATAACCGCGGTACATACCCGCCGAATTAAAAGGCATCGCAAAATTACCGTTCCGGTCCAGGGCAATTACGCCGCCTTCGCCGCCGCGTTGTACCAGTTTTTTCATCACTACTTCGTCGGCCGCATTTTTCACCGACAATCCTTTATAGGCCATTAAGGCCGCTATATCGTACGCCACCACCGACCGGATAAAATATTCGCCGTGACCCGTAGCCGATACGGCGCAGGTAGCATTATCGGCGTAGGTGCCCGCTCCGATGATGGGCGCATCGCCTACGCGGCCGTACCGTTTGTTCGTCATGCCACCCGTAGAGGTAGCCGCAGCCAGGTTACCAAACCCGTCTAAAGCCACCGCGCCCACGTTGCCAAATTTCTCTCCTACGGTATTAATCTTTACGGACTTATCTTTTGGGTTTTTAATTTCCGGTGTAATGGTACCGATACCACCGGAATGATCGAGTTC
>JAQBNV010000621.1 GCA_028288395.1 Adhaeribacter sp.
GTAGGAGTATATTCGTCAGGCACTTGAAAAGCAGCCGTGAAAAAATAAAGAGCAAAGGCTTGCTGGGAGGCCTTTGCTCTTTATTTTTGATTATTTATTAACGGAAATTAATTCCACGTCGAAGATGAGGGCGGAGTTGGGACCAATATCGTCGCCGGCTCCCTGGGTACCGTAGGCTAGGTCAGATGGTAAAAACAAGCGCCATTTAGCACCTTCCTGCATTTTGGTAAGTGCTTCGGTCCAGCCCGCAATTACGCCGTTTACCGGGAACGTAGCCGGCTGACCTCTTTCGTAAGAACTATCGAAAACGGTTCCGTCGATGAGCGTACCGTGATAATGGGTGGTAACTTTATCGGTTTTGCCGGGCGTTTTGCCGGTTCCTTCGCGCAGTACCTGATATTGCAAGCCACTAGGCAATGTCACAACGCCTTCCCGGTTCTTATTTTCGGCCAGAAAAGCTTCGCCTTCCTGCAGGTTTATTTCGCCTGCCCGGCTGTCTTGGGTAGTTGGCTGCCGCGATTGCATTAACTGTTGCAGTTCCATCATGGCTTCCTGTACTTCGTCGGGCGATAGCTCCGATTGGGTTCCGCTCATGGCTTCTTTCATACCTTGGTTAAATATTTCCGGATTTATCTCCAGACCTTGTTTCTGAAAGTTAGACGCCATGTCACGGCCAATAATATAACTGATGCGATCTTTTAAATTCTTTGATTTCATTTTGATTAAATTTTAGGCTTCTGGGTTCAGGTAAAATATAAGCGCTTGTTTTAGACAAGGCCGCAAAACTACACATTTCTTTTAAAACGCAAACCTAAACCCGGGGTTGCTGCTCTTTTGAATTGCCCGGGAAAGCTTGCGTAAGGTGGTGCCGTTTAGCTATTTTAAATATTATTAAAATTAATTAACGAAAAACAGATTCCTGCACGTAGAAAATAATTTGGCCTGGTTGCCGATGAAAATTACTTGAAAAATAAGTGAAAGCCAACTATACTAAACCACGAAGAGTAATGACCTTTTGGGCAAAGTATATAAATATTTAATATTTATGCTATTAAGAAGGCGGGCGCAAAGCTAGCTTGTGGAGTGCAGCCAAAATTTTAAGGAATAGGTAGTCTTACCTAACCGAAAGAAGGAAAAAGGAAATTTTTTAAAATAAAGACCGCTCTTTTGGGGAAAGCAGCCTTTACTTTATTCAAATTTCAAAATAATTCTTACAAATAAAGATGAATGTCTTCTTCTGCAAAATTTAATTGTATGTCTTCTGGGGTTATCCAGACCTTAACGAAATATCCTAAGGTGCCTAAAACCAGAAGCGAGGAAAGCGTTGTAAATCTTCTCATAAAAGTAGCGTTTTTAACCGTTACTAATATAACGAAAAAATATAAGTTTTGTTGAATATTTATATTAACATAATGTTAATATAATATACTGTTTTTTACCGAATAATTATATAGGTGTATTTGCTTCTTTCAAATCACCATTTATATCTTACATATTCCGCCGGTATTGGCCTCCTACCGAAAACAAAGCATGGGTTATCTGGCCCAGCGAACAGAACTTAACCGTTTCCATCAGCTCGGCAAAAATATTGCCGTTGGTTACTGCTACTTGCTGCAACTGGCTTAAAGTTTCGGTGGTTTTTGCGGCATGGCGTTGCTGCAGGTTTTGCAACATGCTTATCTGGTATATTTTTTCTTCTTCGGTGGCCCGGATAACTTCGGAAGGAATAATGGTAGGGGATCCTTTACTACTTAAAAAAGTATTAACGCCGATAATGGGGTACTCGCCGGTGTGTTTTAAAGTTTCGTAATAAAGGCTTTCTTCCTGGATTTTACCCCGCTGGTACATCGTTTCCATAGCACCCAAAACGCCTCCTCTTTCGGTAATTCGGTCAAACTCCAGCAGCACCGCTTCTTCCACTAAATCTGTAAGCTCTTCTATAATAAAGGAGCCTTGCAGCGGGTTTTCGTTTTTAGCCAATCCCAGTTCCCGGTTAATAATCAACTGGATAGCCATGGCCCGCCGAACCGAGTCTTCGGTAGGAGTTGTGATGGCTTCGTCATAAGCATTGGTATGCAGGGAGTTGCAGTTGTCGTAAATGGCGTAAAGAGCCTGTAAGGTGGTCCGGATGTCATTGAAGTCTATTTCCTGGGCGTGCAGCGAGCGGCCCGAAGTTTGGATGTGGTATTTAAGCATCTGCGAGCGGGCATTGGCGCCGTATTTCAGCTTCATGGCTTTAGCCCAAATTCGGCGGGCCACCCGCCCGATAACGGCGTATTCCGGGTCGATGCCATTGGAAAAGAAAAAAGAAAAATTAGGCGCAAAAGCATTGATGTCCATGCCCCGGCTGGCATAATATTCTACAAAGGTAAAACCGTTGGCCAAGGTAAAAGCCAGCTGCGAAATCGGATTGGCCCCCGCTTCGGCAATGTGGTATCCCGAAATAGATACCGAGTAAAAATTCCGGATTTTCTGGTCGATAAAATATTGCTGCACATCTCCCATCAGGCGTAGCGAAAATTCGGTACTGAAAATACAGGTATTCTGGGCCTGATCTTCTTTCAGGATATCGGCCTGGACGGTGCCACGTACGGCTGCCAGGGTGCGGATTTTTATATCGTCATAAACAGCTGCTGGTAAAACCTGGTCGCCGGTAACGCCCAGCAGTAGCAATCCCAGGCCATTATTACCCACCGGCAATTCGCCCTGGTACCGGGGCCGTTCCCCGCCTGCTTGCCAGAATATTTTATTTATTTTTTCTTCTACTTCGGCTAGCAAACCATTTTCCCGGATATAAATTTCGCATTGCTGGTCGATGGCCGCATTCATGAAAAAGGCCGTTAAAATAGCGGCCGGACCGTTGATAGTCATGGATACAGACGTAAACGGATCGGCCAGGTTAAAACCGGAATAAAGTTTCTTGGCGTCGTCGAGGCAGCAAACCGAAACGCCGGAGTTGCCTATTTTGCCGTAAATATCGGGGCGGTTATCGGGGTCTTCGCCGTACAGTGTTACGGAGTCGAAGGCTGTAGATAAACGTTTGGCCGGCAACGAAAGACTTACGTAATGGAAGCGGCGATTGGTGCGTTCGGGACCGCCTTCGCCGGCAAACATGCGCGTGGGATCTTCGCCCTCGCGTTTAAAAGGTAATACGCCCGCTGTGTATGGGAATTCTCCGGGTACATTTTCCTGGAGGTTCCATTTTAATAGATCGCCCCAGGCTTCGTACCGCGGCAGCGATATTTTCGGAATATTTAGTTGGGATAAAGATTTGGTGTGGGTTTTTATCCGGATTTCTTTATCCCGCACCTTAAATATAAAGTCCTCGTCGCGGTAAGATTTAATTTTTTCGGGCCAGCGGGCCAATATTTTTTTAGTCTGACCGTCCAGTTGCATTTCCAATTCGGCATAGGCTTCGTCGAGCTGCTTGGTTAATAATTCCTGACCAGAAATATTTAAGGACTGAATTGCTTCTTTGGACTTTTGGAGGCTATACAGGCGCTGCGCGGTTTCGGCCTGAGCGTTTACCCATTTGTCGTACTGGCGGTTGGTTTCTGATATTTCGGAAAGGTAACGGGTACGGCTGGGCGGAATAATATATACTTTTTCGGAAGTTTTGCCGGTAAGTACTAACTTCGAATCAAAAACAATCCCGGTTTCCTGGGAAATCTGGTTAATTACTGCCCGGTAAAGCTCGTTCATGCCGGGATCGTTGAACTGCGAAGCAATAGTGCCGAAAACCGGAATCTGATCGTCGGGAATATCCCAGAGCTGGTGGTTGCGCTTGTATTGCTTTTTTACGTCGCGCAAAGCATCCAATGCACCCCTTTTATCGAATTTATTTAGGGCAATCACGTCGGCAAAGTCGAGCATATCAATTTTTTCGAGCTGGGTGGCCGCCCCGTATTCCGGCGTCATCACGTACAAACTCAAATCCGAATGCTCAATTATTTCGGTATCGGACTGGCCAATACCCGAAGTTTCCAGAATTACCAAATCAAAATTCGCCGCTTTTACAATATCAACGGCATCCTGCACATATTTGCTCAGGGCCAGGTTCGATTGCCGGGTAGCCAACGATCGCATATACACCCGGTCGTTGCTGATGGCATTCATCCGGATGCGATCGCCCAATAAGGCGCCGCCGGTTTTGCGTTTAGAAGGATCTACTGAAATAATGGCAATGGTTTTTTCCGGGAAATCAGTTAAAAAACGCCGCACCAGCTCATCTACCAAACTTGATTTCCCGGCGCCGCCGGTGCCGGTTATTCCTAAAACAGGCGTAGTTGTTCGTGGTTCGTTGTGCGTAGTACCTGGTTCAAGATTGTTTAATAAACCGGCTTTTACTTTTTCGTATTCGTCGGGGAAGTTTTCGGCGGCCGATATTAAGCGGGCTATGGCTTTGGCGTCTCTGGCAGGTAGCCTTTTTATTTCTCCGTTCAGGTTTTGCCCGGTCGGGAAGTCGCATTGCTGCAGCATGTCGTTTATCATGCCTTGCAAACCCATGGCGCGGCCATCGTCTGGCGAGTAGATGCGGGCAATGCCGTATTCTTGCAATTCTTTTATTTCGGCAGGTAATATAACGCCGCCGCCGCCGCCAAATAATTTAATATGCCCACAGCCGCGTTCCTCCAGCAGATCGTACATATATTTAAAAAACTCCAGATGTCCGCCCTGGTAAGAGGTAACGGCAATAGCCTGGACATCTTCCTGAATGGCACAATCTACAATTTCCTGAACCGAGCGGTTGTGACCCAGATGGATTACTTCGGCACCAGAAGACTGTAAAATACGGCGCATAATATTTATGGCGGCATCGTGCCCATCAAATAAAGAAGCGGCCGTTACAATACGGATGTGATTTACAGGTTTATAGGTTTCTATGGTTGCTGCTGCCATGTAATCAAAATAAAAGTTTATTTGGTAAAAGGACGAAGATAATCAAAATATTCGTGCCTAAACCTTACCTAAACCTTATACGGAGGGAAGCCGGGGTTCAATATCCCAGCCGTTAGTAAATATTAGCAACGGAAGCTTAAACTGAAATAATATTTAATAATTTGCGGGAATATTGGCTTTGGTAGGGGGGCGCATATTTAATTACAGATAAATAAAAGCTTTATAATGTCGCCAAAAATGCAGCAGTATAAATACATTTGTTTTTCCGGAATACCCAGTTTAAACAAAAATACTACCGGCAAAAAAGATTAACCAAATGCCAATTTAGAAATATTGCCAGCGATTATAAAAAACTTAAATGCACCAAAAAATAAAAGGACGTAAAATTATGTTGGTCTTATATATACAAAATCCAACCAATTTTCTTACCTCGGGTTATTATTTCCGTAAAACTCCCCACTAGTAAACCAAGTTGATATGTTTTTTTTGTTGTATCTGAATTTTTCGAATATCATTATAGATTTTGACCTTGCTAATTCTTACTGGATTATTTTTTTAAGCCTGCTTTTTCTGATGCCTTATTTAGCGGATGAAGATCAGGTAATGCCCCAGGAGCAGTTCGGGGACCTTTTTAAAGCAGTACAACTAAAGGCCATCTTTCCCGATTCCAAGACATTTCCGGATTGTATTCCGGTTCTGGCGCCAGAACTCATTATGGCCGCTTACCACGCCGATAAAGACAAACCAGATTTTGATTTGGAAGCTTTTGTGTTACAAAATTTTAAGCTACCGGCCGCCCCAGCCACCAATTTTGTATCGGACACCAGTTTGCCGGTAACCGAACACATAAATAAACTCTGGCCTTTACTTACCCGTCAGGCCATTAACGATATCAGTTCCCGCATTCATTTACCTAACCCCTATATTGTACCGGGTGGGCGATTCCGGGAAATATATTACTGGGACAGTTATTTTACTATGTTAGGTTTGCAGCAAAGCGGTGAGCACGATTTAATCGAAAAAATGGTAGATAATTTTACCTTTTTGATTTATACCGTGGGGCATATTCCGAATGGAAACCGCAGCTATTATACCTCCCGCTCGCAGCCGCCCTTTTATGCCTTAATGCTTAAATTATTAAGCGAAATTAAAGGTGAAAGTGTTTGGCGGACCTACGGCGAAGCTTTAAAAAAAGAATACCATTATTGGATGGACGGGGCCGATACCCTGACCGAAGAAGAGCCAGCCTACCGGCGGGTGGTACGGCTGCCGGACGGATCTTTGCTGAACCGCTACTGGGACGACTGCCCGGATCCCCGGCCCGAATCCTATATAGAAGACGTGGCATTGGCTCGTTTCAGTCCGCAGGAGGCAAGTGTTTTATACAGGCACATCCGGGCCGCCGCCGAATCGGGTTGGGACTTTAGTAGCCGCTGGTTTGCCGATGGCCAAACCATGGAAACCATCCACACCACCGATATTATTCCGGTTGATTTAAACACGCTGCTTTATAACATGGAACAAAGTCTGGCCGATGTTGCCGAATTGAACCAGGACGAAGCGCAAGTGACGCATTACAAGGAATTGGCGTACAAAAGAAGAAAGGCTATTCTTAGATATTGCTGGAGCCCCAAAGAAAGCTTTTTTATGGATTACGATTATCTTACTAGGCATCATACCGCTTCCTTTACGCTGGCGGCCAGTTTTCCACTCTTTTTTAATATTGCGTTGCCCAAACAGGCCCAATGTGTGGCCGAAAAATTGGAAAAGGATTTCTTAAAACCTGGTGGCTTGCTTACCACCCTTACTTATACCCACGAACAATGGGATGCGCCGAATGCCTGGGCACCATTACAATACATCAGCATCCAGGGGCTACGAAATTATGGCTACTTCGATCTGGCCGAAAAAATTAAACAAAATTGGGTTGCTTTGAATATTCAGATTTACAAAGAAACCGGCAAGCTCGTAGAAAAATATAACGTGGAAGATACCCACTCCGAAGCCGGTGGCGGCGAATATCCCTTACAGGATGGATTCGGTTGGACCAACGGGGTGTTGCTAAAGCTTTTGTCTGAAAAATAATTTAAATGGGAGAAAATTAAGGTTTTATTGCGTGGTTAAGAAGCCAGCAAGTAATTCGATTTTAATTAATGGTGTACGAAGAATTAAATGTTCTGCCATAACCAGGAGCGGGTAAACCTGCGTTTCTTACCTGTTATTTGATACTATAATATTCAAATCAGCCTATATTTGCTTATTGTTGTTCTTTTGAAATTTCCTCGTGCTTTTCCATGGTATCCAGCACTTTTTCGGGGCGCACATCCCGGGCCAGTTCTTCAATTTCCGGGTCGTGGGCCTCATCAATATTCATTTTTTTGGCTATAGCCGATACGAGGGTAATTAGGCGCGTAACTTCGTGCTCGGATAAAAGGCTAACCTGCAAATCCAGATCAGCCCTTTTCCCGGCCTGGGCAGACATCCGGTTCTGACTGATTAAAACAAACGTGGAAAGGAAAATCGCCTCTACCGAGGCAAACATGGCCAGAACTACAAACGACGGGTCAAAAGGTTTCAATCCTACCCAACCCAGGTTAATGATAATCCAGGCGGCAAATAACAGAAAATGAATATACACAAAAGCCATACTGCCGGCAAAACGGGTAACGCTATCCGCCACCCGGGTTTCCAGGTTTTTAGCTTTATCTGCTTCCCGTTCCCGTTTCAGCAAAGCCTTAATATTCCGCTCTACTGTTTGAGCCATGCGAGGCGCTTTTGCCGGATGCTCGGGGTTTGATTTAGTTTGGCTCATTCTAATTTATTTCTGGGATTATACGCAATCCGGTATTATACCGATAACGGATTAAGTTGTATAATGAAGCTCAAAGGCTCCGTATTTATTACCATTTTGTACTTAAATTAAACCAAAGCCGGGTTGCCCGCTACCAAGCACATTAATTCCGGTAGTATTTATTAAAAATTACTAATCCGGAAGAATAAATAGCGACTGGTTTTATTTAAATTCTATTATTAAACTCATAATTCTTACCTTTGTAATTCGTTAAAAGCTTGTATGAAGAACATTCGGAATTTTTGCATTATTGCGCATATCGACCACGGGAAAAGCACCCTTGCCGACCGTTTATTGGAATTTACCGCTACGGTAGCCGAACGCCAAATGCAGGATCAGTTGCTGGATAATATGGATCTGGAGCGGGAGCGGGGAATTACGATCAAGAGCCATGCCATCCAGATGAACTATCATTATAAAGGCGAAGATTTTGTTCTTAACCTGATTGACACCCCGGGCCACGTCGATTTTTCTTATGAGGTTTCCCGTTCCATTGCTGCCTGCGAAGGCGCTTTGTTAATTGTGGATGCTTCGCAAGGAATTGAAGCTCAAACCATTTCCAACTTATATTTAGCCATTGGCAACGACCTGGAAATTATTCCGGTTTTAAATAAAATAGATTTACCGCATGCCATGCCCGAGGAGGTATCGGACCAGATTATTGAATTAATCGGCTGCAAGCGCGAAGATATTATTCATGCTTCGGGCAAAGAAGGTATTGGCGTAGAAGCCATTCTTAATGCTATTTGCGACCGCATTTCGGCTCCTAAAGGTGATTCGGATGCGCCGCTGCAGGCCCTTATTTTCGACTCTGTTTTTAATTCTTACCGGGGCATTGAAGTATATTTCCGGATTATGAACGGTACTTTGCGCAAAGGCGAGAAAGTTAAATTTGTAAATACCGGTAAAGTCTATAACGCCGACGAAATAGGGGTATTGAAACTAAACCAGGAGCCACGTATGGTTATGGGCGCTGGCAACGTAGGTTACCTAATCTCGGGCATTAAAGAAGCAAAAGAAGTTAAAGTAGGGGATACTATTACATCCTTCGACAATCCGACTACCGAAGTTATTCAGGGTTTTGAAGAAGTGAAACCGATGGTATTTGCCGGTATTTACCCGGTAGAAACGAGTGAGTTTGAAGAGTTGCGGAGTGCCATGGAAAAACTGCAACTGAATGATGCCTCGCTCGTTTGGGAGCCGGAAAGTTCCGTTGCCCTGGGTTTTGGATTCCGTTGCGGCTTCCTGGGTATGCTGCACATGGAAATTGTGCAGGAGCGCCTGGAGCGAGAATTTGATATGACGGTGATCACCACCGTGCCGAGTGTGCAGTTTAAAGTTTATTCGACCAAAGGAGAAGAAATAACTGTAAATGCACCTTCCGAAATGCCGGAACCAAATTACATCGACCGGATAGAAGAACCTTTTATTAAAGCCCAGATTATTTCCAAATCGGAATATGTTGGTCCAATTATATCGCTTTGTATGGAAAAACGCGGTATGATCATCAACCAGACTTATTTAACCTCGGACCGGGTAGAACTGGTTTTTGAGATGCCATTGGCGGAGATTGTGTTTGACTTTTTTGATAAACTGAAAACAATTTCCCGAGGATATGCTTCCCTGGATTACGAATTAATCGGTTTCCGCACATCGCACCTCGTTAAACTGGATATAATGCTTAATGGCGAGAAAGTAGACGCCCTGAGCGCCATTGTGCACCGCGATAAAGCTTACGATTGGGGCAAACGCCTTTGCGAAAAGCTTCGGGAATTATTGCCGCGTCAAATGTTCGAAATTGCCATCCAGGCAGCTATCGGACAAAAAATTATTTCGCGCGAAACGGTAAAAGCCTTGCGTAAAAATGTTTTAGCCAAATGTTACGGGGGAGATATTTCCCGGAAACGTAAATTGTTGGAAAAACAGAAGAAAGGTAAAAAACGGATGCGCCAGGTTGGAAACGTAGAAATTCCGCAGGAAGCCTTCTTAGCCGTTCTGAAACTGGATTGATTTTGGTTAAACTTATATAATCTATCAAATAACCCTAAGCTAATAATTTTTAATTCATCATTTTATATTCATCATTCTCAAGTGGAACTCATCGACGGAAAAAAAATATCAGACCAGATTAAAGAAGAAATAGCAG
>JAQBNV010000650.1 GCA_028288395.1 Adhaeribacter sp.
ATACTGGAGCAAAAACTGCACTATTTGCATCAGAATCCGTTGCAGGAACGCTGGCAATTAGCCACCTCTCCCGAAAACTATCCATGGTCGTCGGCCGCTTTTTATGAAACAGAAGTAGATGTATTTAATTTCTTAACGCATTACCGGGAGCGCCTTCCGTAGGTTTAATTGGTGTGCCAAACCGGGGCTGGAAAGGCTGGAGTTGGTTTATTTTTTTAAGGTTTTGTACAAACAGCGGCCCCACCGGCTCCTGGTTACGAATCACTGGTCTGTGGTGAGCGAAACACACCTCCCTTTTTTCTAAAGCCCCTCCGTGGTTGGTGCTTGCCGGGGATAATTAATGGTTCGACCGGTGCGCCACCGGCCGGGAACGGCAGTACGGGTCGCATAATAAACGGCAAATGCAATTCAATATCAATTAATTAGGTGGTTTCCGGCTTAAACTTAAGTATCCCCGGGCCGTTTAATAATTTAGTCCTTATTTTAAGTAATCAGTAATTAAAAATCTCTTTTCGCATGCTCGACATACTCATCCAAGCCCGGAAAGCTTCCATTAGCAATGGCCTGGAAGTGCGCCGTATCCTGCCTTTTCGCCTCCGGCGCATGGTAGGTCCTTTTATTTTTATGGACCATGCCGGACCGGTTAACGTATCGCCGGCGCAAATGCCTGCCCTGGATGTGCTGCCGCATCCCCACATCGGTTTGTCTACGGTCAGCTATCTTTTCGGAGGTCAGGTTACCCACCGCGATAGCCTGGGCGTGGAGCAGGTTATCCGACCGGGGGAAGTAAACTGGATGACGGCTGGCAGCGGCATTGCCCATTCGGAGCGCTTTGAAGATCCGGCTGCGCTGGCAGGAGGCCTGGAAATGATTCAGACCTGGGTAGCCTTACCGGAAAAAGATGAAGAAAGCAACCCTGCCTTTGACAATTACAAGCCCGACCAGTTACCGGTTTTTACCGAAACCGGCGTCTGGATGCGGTTAATTGCCGGCGATGCCTTTGGTTTGGGAAACCAGGTTAAAACCCATTCTCCTCTGTTTTATTTGCACGTGGTGCTGGCACCCGGCACCCGTTTTGGGTTGCCTCAGGGGTATACCGAACGGGGCGTGTACGTGGTAAAAGGCAGCCTGGAAATGGGTGGCCGGTTTTACGAGTCTGGCCAATTGCTGGTGTTTACTTCCGGTACCGACCCCGTGCTGATTGCCCGGGAACCTACTACCCTGATGCTGTTAGGCGGCGAGCCTCTGGGCAAACGCTACATTTGGTGGAACTTTGTTTCCTCCCGGCAGGAACGCATTGAGCAGGCTAAAGCCGACTGGCAGGCGGGCCGCATCCAATTACCACCCAACGACCACGACCAATTCATACCCCTGCCCCAGGATAACTCAAGGCCTGCTGGCGGCGGTCCCGCTCCCGAACCTTTATCCTAAAAGCCAGGCAATTTAAAAATCAGGATTAACCACCGGTAATTTACCCGAGCCTTCCCGGGTTTAAGTAAAATTTATGCTTATACCAATCTGGAATGAAGCCTGCTACCAACCGCGACTTTGGCATGCCAGGTGATGGTACTGGTAATTCGGGGATTAATTGGTTAGGGCTGTGGCTAGACTGGCGACCGTTAAAAGATTCGAAAAATCCGTTTGGGGGTAAAAACATCATTCCGGATTTTGCGTTTATTTCTCTCCAAAGCATGAACACCAAACAGATTAATCACACCCGGTTTAATAGAAATTTAATTACCATATTTCTGGTATGCGTGCTCCTGTACCTCGGGAAAACCTTTCTTATTCCAGTAGCCATTGCTGCTTTTTTCGCCATGCTGCTGTTTCCGGTGGTGCAAAAGCTGCGGCGTCTGCATTTAAAAACCCCGCTGGCAACCCTTATTTCTATTCTGCTTTTATTGGGCGTGCTGATTATTATAAGTGCGGTGGTGTACTACCAGGTAAAACACCTGGAAAAGGACTTACCGCGGTTAGAAAACAAAATAAAAGCAAAAACAGATGAGTTGCAGTTGTTTGTTTATAAAACCACCGAACTCACCCAACAGGAACAGGATGTAATAATAGCCGAAAAAAAGCCCGACATTATGAAAGCCGTATTTAAAAGTATCAGAAATTTTCTGGTAAGCGGACTTTCCATTTTGCTGTTCGTTTTTATTGTGCTTACCTATACCTTCTTTTTCCTTATTTATCAGCAAAAAATTCAGAATTTCCTCATCCGGCTCCACTTGTTCGATAGCCAAAAGGAATCCAAAGTAATGTTTGCCCGGATTTCCAGAATTATTCATGATTACCTGAAAGGCACTTTTACGGTTATTTTTATTTTAGCCGTTATTTATGCTTTGGGCTTCTGGATAATAGGCATTGAGCACGCCTTGCTTTTCGCCCTGGTTACCGCCTTGCTGCGCATTATTCCTTATTTTGGTTCTTTTTTAGGTTTTGCTTTTCCAGTCGTTTTTGCCTTCCTTACCAAAGATTCGATGTGGTATGCGGTGGTGGTCTTAGTTTTTTTTATGGTAACCCAACTCATCGAAGCCAACGTCCTGACGCCCTATATAACCGGATCGCGCGTAAAGTTAAACCCGCTGGCAACCATCATGGTGATATTATTGGGTAATCTGCTCTGGGGTGTACCCGGCATGATTTTGTTTGTACCGCTGTTTGCCAGCCTGAAAGTAATCTTCGACCAGATACCCCAGTTGCAACCGTATGCTTATATGCTGGGCAAAGAAGACACCGGAACATCTGGTTAATCATTCCTTTCTGCTCCGGTTACGCTTAATTCTATTTTGGCAAAAGGCCGGGCAATTTCACAACCCAGCTTTACGTCTTTTTCGGGATAACCGATAACCCAGCAGTTGTTTGCCATTAAATTGGCAGTACCGGCAGGAATGCAAATTGCGTTTCGGCTTTCTTTGGTTACTAATCTGGCCAGGGGTCAATTGACTTAATTCCGGGCTGGTGTATAATTAAAAGATTGCGAATACGCCAGGCGGTTCTTTTTGATTAAGCGATGGATGTACCGGAGTTTGTCCACGATGGGCGGTGAAAAAGTTTCCGGCAGTAAGTCGGGCAGGCCCAGGGAGCGGTTTACTTCATTTACTTTCAGACTAAGGTCGGCATAGCGGATGAGCAATTCTTCGAGTTGTGTATCCTGCAAATCTTCGCCGGGTAATTGAAGTAAATCCGTATTATCGGCGGTATCCAGCACGGCAATCATATCCAGGTAGGTTCCCCAGGTTTCGGCAAAGTCTTCCCAGGAGTGCATGGTGGCATAAGCACTGATATAGTTGTTTCGCCAATTAGGCTTTGGCCCGTTTTTATAGTAAAAGTCCATCGCCTGGCTGTAAGTAGGGTTTTCGTAATCGCCAAAGATGGCCTTGTAAGCGGCTTCATCTTTACCCTGCACCAGCAGTTGCCAGTAATAATGACCTATCTCGTGCCGGAAATGCCCAATCAGGGTTCGCTGGGTTTCGCCGAACTGCACCCGCATTTTTTCGCGTTCTACCGGGTCTGCTTCCGCCAGGTTAATAGTTATCTTGCCGTTGGCGTGGCCGGTAAATACTTTTTCTTCCTTGCCCAGGCTTAACCAACCCAAAACAGTAGTTGGCTCGATGTCTTCTTTAAAGTCGAAAGAAAGCGGCAACTCGAATTGTTCGTTTTTGGAAGCGTAAGGCAAACGTATTAAATCCAGCAAGTATAACAGGCGTCGTTTAGCGACTTCCAGGTTATACCATTTGGTTGCGTTGCCCGCTACCGACAGGTCCGGAATGGTTTCGGTAAGCTGGCAATAATCACATAATTTCTGGGCCGGCAGTTGCTGCCACGAGCCGGCTATTAACCGGTTACAAACATTGTAGGTGATGTAATTAAAGCATTTTACTACTTTGGCATTACAGTTGGTGCACTGGTAATTCCCTTTGCCATCCAGTTCAATGGCGTGCATGCCGTTACAAGCCGGGCACCAGCCTACTTCCCGCCGGCAATTCAGGCATACCGAATTCTCAAAGAACAGCTTATTGCCGCAGGTACAGTGAAAGGTTTTCATTTAAATAGTTTTAATAATAGCGTAACCGGAAATACGCCAGTAATGGAGATCGTTTAGTTAAATAATTCCACTTCCTGCAAAGAAAGACGCTAAACCTTTTTGTGAAAGTTTCAGGTAAATAAATTGCAAAACAGTATCAGGCAAACCTGCATACAGGTGCCGGGGCAAAATCGGGTAGCTCACAGTTGTTTTTACATGCCTTATTGATTCTATTGCTCCGATGCTGCCATTTGTAGTGGGGCTATCTTAACACCGTAACTCGTTTTTTGCCCGCCGGTAGTTCTAAGCACACCTTTTACAGGGCTGCAATCGCTGTAGTCGGAACCGTGGGCAGCTTTTACATAATGGATATCAGCCAGCAGATTATTTGTTGGATCAAAGCCATACCAGCCGTAGCCTGGTATATAGGCCTCTACCCAGGCGTGCATTACGGCCGTACCCGACAGGTTTAAGCCCTGATTCAGGTAACCCGATACATACCGGCAGGGAATTTTATTCAGGCGGGCAATGCCGATAAACAAATGGGTAAAATCCTGGCATACGCCTTTACCCAGCTGTATTACTTCGCTTACAGTGGTATGTACGTTGGTAGGTTCCGGGTCAAACTCCAGCATCCGGTGAATAAATTCATTTAAGTTTACCAGATAGTCAAAAACCGTCTGGTCTTCTTGCCGGAAAAGTAACTTATCCCGCAAAGTATCTTCAATTTGGGTATACGTACTGGTGTTGGTACCTAAGAATAAATGTTGATCAATATAGAAATCAAGTCCGTTTAGCAAGTTTTGTTCTTCCGCTACCGAAAGCTGGGACTCAAAAGGCAGTAGCACCGGGCTTTTTACCACCGTAGCCGTCATCTGGAATTCAATTTCTTTAAAAGGCTTTTCCGTACGCAGGCTCGTTATATCAAAGCCATAAGGGTTACGATGGTGAAACACATCGACCTTTAGCGAATTCTGATAATTCACGTTTAGAATGGTCTGAGTTTCGTCCTGGCAGGGTGTAATCAGAAAGGCAAAAAAAGCTTCGCTTACGGTTTCGTCGTACGTATTTTTGGTGTGATAATTTATATCGTAGGTTGTATTCATACCAGTATGGCCCCAGCTTAACTATATTTTAAATATTTAGCATCCAACAGATAAGCAAGTTCATAAATGCTATCCAGGGTGTCTTTTAAGAACGCTGCTGCGGTGTCTTCTATTTCGTCGATGGTTTGGTAACCAAAGCGGCACGACAACTTACCGGCTATAAAGTCCAAAGAGGTTTTGTTCAGTTCTTCCTGAAACGAAATACCGGCGATGCACCGCTTTACATTGGCCAGGCTAAAGGCTACCGATTTCGGAAAATCAGTGTCAAAGAGCAGAAAATGTAGTACATTATGGCGATTAGGAATAACTTTCTGGCATCGCATATACATGTCATAAGATTCGGTGCTTTCGAGAATAGTCGTCCAATGGAAACTTTCGAGCACCACCGCCTCGTTTAAAGACTGAATCTTTTCCAAATCATTCAGCTTTGTTTGCAAAATCTGGCACACCTGAATGGCCCGTTCCAGGTAAATACCCAGCGAAATAAGCCGCCATTCCTCGTTGCGCAGGAGGGTATTATCTATAAAGCCTTTTATTAC
>JAQBNV010000649.1 GCA_028288395.1 Adhaeribacter sp.
TTTCCGCTCGCCTTTGAGGGCGATTTCTCGCCGGGCGTATTCTCTAATATTGGTAAAACTTTCCGGGCCAGCCAGGTTACAGTGGTTACGGTTCAGGGCAGGCTCTTTACTTTTGATTTAACCGGGGAGGTAAAAAAGCGGCAAACGCTGCCCGCTGGCCAGCGGCAATCCGAATTTGAACTGGTGACCGAACCCCAAGGTAAATCCTATATTATTGTTCGCCGGGAACCAGGTAAGATCAGCCTTTATACTGCCAACCTGAAGCTCCTGTTGCAAAAGAACCTGATAACTTCTTCGCCCAAATTAGTGCAATATTTTGATTTTGGTCCGCTTAACCGTATTTATGCCCTAACCGAAACCGGACCGGCTAAACTGTACCTGTATAATTACCAGGCGCGGCTGATTGGCCAGGAGGCGCTTCCGAACAAATCGCCGGTTGCTTTAGAATTCCGGGAAAATACCAAAACTTATACTTTGTATTCGGTGCTGGGGAACGAAATCCGGAAAATGGGATTCCGGGATAAATAATCCCTTAACCAAATATTCTGGTCCGGCATAGGCTGCTAAGGGGTTTTGAAATTACTTAAAAAGCAGGTCAATATTCTGCATTTACTGGAGAAGCAGGGTAAATATTTTGGGTTCAGCGCAGCCAGCGGCGAATTAATTTATCGGTATATCTGTCGTCTTGCCAACCTACCAGCCGGGTTACGCGGTGGGGATTGTGGTGAATAAACCATTTCTGAATAATTTCTTTAGCAGCGGGGTAGTTTTGTTTAAAAGCGGCCCAATCAGTAGCGGCGATAACTTGCTCGCTGGGCCGGGCCGGTACCGCTACCACCACATACCTGACTTCATCGGCTACTTCCAGCTCGATAGTGCCAATGGGTATTACTTCGGTTACTGTACCGGTCGGGACGCTTTCGGCCAGCACCAGGGCGCTCAGCGGCTGGCCCTCGTCGGTTTCGCTGCTATTAAACAACGTAGAAGGAATAAAACCGAAATTGCCCGGGTAAGGCAAAAAATCAACTCGCTCCGGCATACCGGCATCCCGGGAATTTACAAAGGCTTTCTTTTCGCTGTCGTATTCCTGCGGATGGTTACTGCCCGCCGGGGTTAATACCACCACCTGTAATTGCTTCTGTTTCGAAAAAGCGGGGAGGTTATGGTAATCGGTTTTACAGGCGACCAGTGCGGGTAGAATAAGCCAGGATAGTAGTCTGGCACAGGTTGAGGTATATTTACCGCAGCAGTTCAGCCACCTGCCTAAAAGGGTTAAGCGTATGCAGTTGCAACTGGAACCGGATATTATTTTGAAATTCTTTAAAGTGCTGGGGTACATTCTGAGCATAATTGCTACCGGCTACCGGGAAGTAAATCTGCAGGAAATCTTTTGCCAAAGATACACTTAATCCGGTTCCGTAAAAAAGCGCATCCGCTTTATAAGCCGTACCCAAATCGAGGTAAGCGGTTACGGGTAGCACCGGTACATCGGCATTTAAATTAAGGGTCGTCAGCCAGCGGTTAGAGAAAACCGGTATAAAGTTGCGGAATCCACCGTCCTGCCCGTCGGTTTGCCGGATAAAGGCCGCCAGGGTGTTTTCCCGCTGCGCCCGATCCAGAAAAATAGTTTCTTTTTTGTAATCGAGGCTGCTGCTCAGGCCCAGGCCAAACCAAGGCGGCACAGTGCGGTTGCCCAAGAAGTTGCCGCCAAATACCCTTATGCCCAGGCGTTTTTTAGGGGCATAATGCTGCTCGTAGCCCAGGACCAACTTGCCAACCAATACGTGATTGCCGGAGAGGGAAGAACCGTTGGTTGTGTCGGTTGGTAATAAATCAAAATTTAGTTTGGCCTCAAAACCCTGCAGGGCGTTTTTCTTTTGGATGGTGTAACGTACCCACGGAATCGTATAATTTAGATTTTTCTGAAACAGCGGAGTAGCCCCGCTGGTATTTTCAGAATTAGGCAAAGGGTCTTTGTGCGCATTGGCCGTTATGCCTAGTTGGAGTTGCTGCCGGCTGGCGTTGGCTTCTGGTCGCGGAAAATGCACGGACACTGAAGTCTCTAATTTCTGGAACCGTTCGAAGCGCTGTGCATTCAGGCCTACTACCACCGATTGTGCCAACCTGTGGGGTAAAAACCGGACCTGGATATTGCCTATTCCCCGTAATTCTTTTTGCCCGAAGCTGTACAGGGGCAGGACTAAATAATTTACTTTCTTCTGTACAAGCGTGCTGTTGTACAAAGCGCCCCCCAGCATAATCCGGTCGTGGGTATTCGCGCCCAGCACCGGCACAAAATATAAGGTTTGACGGTCGAACTGCTCAATGCCGGCCAGGAATTGGAGGCGAAGTGGGGCTGCTTTTTTTAGAAAACTATTAACAGACAGCCGGTTATTTGATCGGTTTAGTTCGGGTAAAAAGTAGTCGGGATCTATTACCACCTCGTGTACGCCCGCCGGGTTAAACGTCAGTTCCTGGCTTTTTAGCCCGGGCTTTGTCCATTTTACTTCCAGTATCTGGCCGCCAGCGTTGCGGCTGACTACGGGTACCGGAGCGAAAACGTCATTTTTGTGGTTGATTTTTACCTGTAAAATATTGCCGGTATTTGTTAAATCGGTTAAGGCCGGATCTATAGGTTGGGTGGTTTGGATAAGATCCTGAAAAAACCAGTCGAGCTTTTCGCCGGTAGATTCTTCAAATATTGCCTGCAGGTCGGCGGGGGCAGGATGTTTGAACTGCCAGCGCTGAAAGTACGTTTGCATGGCGGTATCAAAGCGGGCTTGGGTAAGGTAATTGGCCAGGTATTGCAGCAGTACTCCGGTTTTCAGGTAAACAATATTGCCGTAATTGCTATAGGTGAAAGCTGGCGCCGGTTCCGCAATGGATTGATCCAGGCCCCGACTGGCGGCCATCTGGTACAGGAGCAGGTTCAGGGCCGTGCTGTGAATATTTTGTAAACGGTAATTTTTGATCCGGTCGGGCGTCAGCAATGGTTCCAGTTGGCTGTAATTACGGTTGGTAAGCTGCCCAATCCGGAATTCGTAATACGAGTTAATGCCTTCGTCGAGCCAGGGGTGCTGCCGTTCGTTAGAGCCCAGTATTCCGTAAAACCAATTGTGGCCTACTTCGTGAATAATAGCGCTCGGATCGGTTACCGTTACCATGGGGTACTCCATTCCTACGCCGGCACTTAAAGCGCCGTCCACGGCCGTGGCCTGTTCGTAGGGATAGTCGCCGACCCACAGCGAATAATAATGGATGGCGTCGTTGATGTCTTTCAGGCCTCGCACCCAATCCGAAGCATTCCGGTTCAGGAAAAACAACCAGGTGGTTACGTTGCGTTTGCTATGGGGTAAAACTACTTCGCCTTTCAGCACATTAAACCGTTTGTCGGCAAACCAGGCAAAGTCATGAATATTTTCTCCAACGTAGCGCAACGTTTTGGTTTGCCGGGCCGAGGGCGGAAATACATCGTCGGTTTGCCGGAATATTCTTTTATCGGCCGTTAATGCCGCCAAGCTATCCAGTCGTTCTTTTTCATCTGCGTTTTGCAACACGCCCGTAGCGGCTACCAAATAGTTGGCCGGTAAGGTTATGCTCACTGCAAAATGGCCGAACTCCGAATAAAACTCTCCCTGGTCGAGGTAAGGCAGAGGGTGCCAGCCCTGTTGATCGTAAACAGCCGGCTTGGGATACCATTGGGTTATCTGGTACGATTGCCCCACGTGGCCCAGCCGGGAAAAGGAGTGGGGCAGTTGCACCCGAAAAGGGGTAGAAATCAGAATGTGCTGACCACTCGCCAAAGGCTGGTTCAAGATTAACTTTCCGATATCAATATTTTGGGGATCTGTTTCGAAGCGGGCCGGTCGCCCGTTTACTTTAAAATCCAGGCCATCGATGTAACCCCGGGCGCTATCGGGCGCAAACTGAAAATCAAGCTTTTTATTCGTAAGCTGCTGTTTGGCGAAGGCAGTAGAATTGTTTTTATAAGCATTGGGCCACAGGTGGAAATAAATAAATGTTAATTCCTGGGGCGAATTATTTATATATTCTATGGTTTCGGTGCCGGTAAGGCGATGCTGCTGGTCGTTTAAGGTAACGGAAATGGTGTAATTTACTTCCTGTTGCCAGGTTGGTTGGGTAAATCCGGTAATCGCAAGGCAGGCTAGCAGTAGGGTTAATAAATATTTCATAAGCGTTCAAAAAAGAACTAATATCTGGCAAACGTATTTATTGCAGGTACGGCTACTTATTTTACTTCGGCCAGACCGCAAATACAATTCAAATTAATGGGTATCCGGCCTTCAGTAGCATTTTGTTTCGCAACTTTAAAGTTTCGAACCGAAAATTCTGCCACCTGATCAACAAAAAAGCCAGTCTGGAAAGACTGGCTTTGATAATAAATAAAGGAATCAGGTATATTAAGCGGTTTTGTAACGACGCTCTTTGATACGGGAAGCTTTACCAGACAGGCCTCTTAAGTAGTATA
>JAQBNV010000653.1 GCA_028288395.1 Adhaeribacter sp.
TTCATATTTTATGTTTTTCCATGGTGCCTTTAATGGTATTCCAGGGGTTTAAACAATTCGCCGAAGGCTTATCCCTGACGAAACAGGCTATGTATATTTCTGTTTTTGCTAATCTCTTAAATATTGCAGGCAATTACATGCTGATTTATGGCAAATGGGGAGCTCCGCCACTGGGATTGGAAGGTGCTGCCATTTCTACTTTCGTTTCCCGGGTAATCATGGCCCTGATGATGGGAGCCTATGTGCTGTATGCCGGCCGGTTAAAAATTTACCGGCTTCGCTGGAGAAGAAAATTTGTATCGGTGCGTTATATGCTCAGAATCCTGAAATTAGGTTTGCCTATTTCCCTGCAAATGGCTTTAGAAGTGGGCGCTTTTAGCTTTTCAGCTATTATGATGGGATGGCTCGGCGCCAAAGCGCTGGCGGCCCACCAGATTGCCATAAGTATTGCGGCTTTAACCTATATGATGGCCAGCGGCATTGCGGCCGCTGCCACCATCCGGGTAGGCAACCTTTTTGGCAGCGGACGGCTAAGGGACATGCAAATTGCTGGCTACAGCAGTATGCTAATGGTAATCGGTTTTATGAGCAGTGCGGGGCTTTTGCTGGTGCTGCTAAATAATTTTATTCCGCAACTTTACGTAAATGACCCGGAAGTAATAAAGATCGCCGGTAGCTTGATCATAATTGCGGCCTTGTTTCAGATTTCGGATGGCGTGCAGGTGGTAGGGCTAGGTGCTTTACGGGGCCTGGAAGACGTAAAAGTTCCCAGTATGATTTCTTTGCTGGCTTATTGGGTGGTGGCCTTGCCCATCGGGTACCTGCTGGGTTTCACCGGGGGCTTCGGTGCTCTTGGCATCTGGACAGGTTTGTTGTTGGGTCTTTCGGTGGCGGCAATTTTACTTTTTTTCCGGTTTAGGAAACTAAGTATAGAAAAATAGTTTTTAGATAAAGAATAAATTTATATTTTAAGGTGCCAAAAAAAGAAATTGTGTTGATTGCATGGTAACAAATTTTTTATTCCTGTTCTTACTCGTAGTAAATCCTTTACTTTCCGATTTCAATAAACCGGCAATCAAACCAAACGAAGAGGTGGGTATTGTTTGGACAAATAACCGCCGCCTTACCTGGGACGACTTTAAATCGCCGGCCGATGAAGCGGAACCGCTGCACGCCATGACCTCCACCAATATTGCCATTAAAGCACATTGCAACGGCAATCAAATGAAATTTGAAGTGAAGTGCCTTTTCGTAACAAAAGATTCCTGGACCAAAAACCGCTTATCCGAAAAGTTGCTGGCCCACGAGCAAATGCATTTCGATTTAACTGAGGTACACGCCCGGCGCCTGCGTCAGAAACTTAACCAAACCGCCAATATATGTGGTACCAGTCGCCTGAAGCTGGATCCCATTGTGGCAAAATATTTCGCCGACTGGAAAGCTGAACAAGACCTGTACGATCGCGAAACGAATCACGGCCTGTTAGATGAAAAACAAAAAGCCTGGGAAGAAAAAATTGCTGACAATTTGGCCAGTCTGGAATCCTACAGCTACAAAGCTTATGCACTTAAATAATAATTATTAATCGCCTCATCTAGTATCAGCCGTTAATTAAAACCAAAAAGCCCACGCAAACGTGGGCTTTTTGGTTTTAATATTTTTTAGATTCAGGAAACTTAAGATGGTTTACCTAATCCCGTTAAAGCCGGCCCGGCCAGCACCTCCCCGGTAGCATCAAACCGCGAACCGTGACAAGGGCAATCCCAGGTTTTCTCTACCTGGTTCCAACGCACGATACAGCCTAAATGCGGGCAAACCGCCGACATCTCGTGCCGGTGCCCGGAAAGATCGCAATATACCGCTACCTTGGAAAGTCCTTGCCGGATAACACTGCCTGATCCAGGCTGTACATCGTAAGCCTCCGCTACTTCGCCGGGTGTTACGTAATCCTTATATTGGGCTGCAACATTCAGGTTTTCTTTCAGGAATTCCGGTGCCGATTTTATAATAACCCGGCCAGGATCGTACACTTCTTCCCAGGCATTCGGCCGGTTCATAATCAAATCGGTAATTAATACTCCCGCAATGGTACCGTGCGTCATGCCCTGCCCCGAATCGCCGGTAGCAATATAGACCGTTTCATCGCCGGGGTTTCGGCCAATATACGCGAGGTAATCGGTTGGTTCCATCACCTGGCCCGACCACCGGTAAACCACGTCGCCAGCCATCGGCAGCTTCTCCCGCACCCATTCTTCTAGGCAGGTTAACCGTTCCTGCTCGCTTTGCTCCTGCCCGGTTTTGTGGTCTTCGCCCCCCACAATCATTACATTATATTCGTCTTCGCCGGCATTCAGGCTGTCCGGATGCCGGTCTTTCACCAGCCGGATATAATGGTACGGGTCAGAGTTATCCCAGTAAAGCGCATTAGGCACAGCGTCTTTCAATATTTTAACCCCGATTACGTAAGTCCGGTAAGGAGCTTGCTTTGTATGTATCGCCACCCGATCGTTCACCGGTGAATTCGTCGCTACAACTAAATGGTTGGCGGTTATGGTAAAGCCTTCGGCGGTTTTAACATGATGTAAGTTATTTTCGAAAGTAAATTCGGAAGCATGCGTATAGGTATAAATAGCGCAATTTTCGTTTTCCAGAATTACCCGGCTCAAACCAGCCAGGTAGCGGAGTGGATGAAAAATAGCTTGGTTCGGGAAACACAAACAGGATCCTTCCGAAAGCGATGGTACCGGGCATTTCTGCAGTTTGGTAAGATCATAAAAACCAAGCTGGCGGGCCGCGGCCAACTCCTGGTCCAGGTAATCTTCCGAATCGCTGGGTTGCGCAAATAAATAGCCGTTTAGCCGCTCAAAATCGCAGTCGATTTTTTCTTCCTTTACAATTTCTTCTATTTTGCGAATGGCATAGGTATGGCTTTCGGCCACCAGGCGGGCTTTCTTTTCGCCGTGCATTTTATTTATGAGGTAATACCGGTCGTCGAACACATTAGAAAGGTGGGCCGTGGTACGCCCGGTTTCACCGCCCCCAATGGTTTTGGAATCAATTACCACTACCGATTTTCCTTCTTTAGCGAGGAGGTAAGCCGTGGTAAGGCCGGAAATTCCGGCGCCTACAACACAAACATCGCAGGTAATATTTTTGGCCAAAGCACTTGTATGGGGCA
>JAQBNV010000010.1 GCA_028288395.1 Adhaeribacter sp.
TATTTATGAGTTTTGATTATCTTTTTCAAAAATCTACCGGTTGGTTTTAGCTGCCGGTTTCACTTCTAATATTTATTTGCGATGCCAGTTAACGTAATTGATCCTATTCAGGAGGATATGCGGCGCTACCCCTTGGGTAAATTTGATGGCAACCGCGAAATTAACGCTGCCGATATAGCAGGATTTATCAACGACCTAGCCGAACTGCCTGCTCAACTCCGTCAGGCGGTAAGCGGACTTACCGAAACACAACTGGATACGCCTTACCGGTCCGGCGGCTGGACCATCAGGCAGGTGGTGCATCACGTTGCCGACAGCCACCTGAACAGCTACATCCGGTTTAAATTAGCTTTAACCGAAGACACTCCTACCATAAAACCTTACCAGGAAGATCGCTGGGCCGAATTGGCCGACGGGAAAACAGAGCCAGTAGAAGTGTCGCTGGTTCTACTTCAGGCTTTACACCACCGGTGGGTTGTTCTGTTAAATTCACTTACGGCCAATCAGTGGCAACGCACCTTTAACCATCCGGTATCGGGCCAAACTACGCTGGCCAAAGCTGCGGGTTTATACGCCTGGCATGGCAAACATCACGTGGCACATATTACCGGATTGCGCTAATATCTAATATCTAAAGTGATCCATTTGAATAAAATATTCATATAAATTATAACTGATTTTATTTTATATTACGTATAGTTTTAACCTGTGTAACAGTAGCTTACAATTCCGCATTCCTTTCATCTCTTATTATTTATGTTTAAAATTTTACTTAAATGAAAATCAAGAAACTTTACGGCTGCGCTATTATTTTATGCTTATCTACGCTGGTAGGTTGCATGAACTTCTATGAAAACCGGGTAGAATCGGACTATAGCTATTCTGGTAACTTTAAGCGTTACAAAACCTTTAATTTCATGGGTTACAAGAAAACCGATTCTGATTCGAGTAACCACATGGAAATTGTGGAGAATGCGGTTCGGGCACGCATGCAGTTGCAAGGCTACCGGTTTACGGACAACAAACCGGATTTATTGGTTTCCCATAAAATATTTTATGATGATTTGTTATTTAAAGGCTACAACCAGACCGAGATTGATGTTTGGCTGGCTTCCGGCAAAGTGGTAGAAGAAGAAATAGATGAAGAAACCGGCGAGCAGAAAAAAGAATATGATCCGGTGCGGTATAGTTTAACCAAAGGCACCCTGCTGGTTGTTCTAATTGATCGCAAACACAACCGCGCCATCTGGCAAGGTTACGCTTCCGGGCTGCTGGGTAACAAAGACTTTAACAACGAAGCTTATATTAAGCGTTCGGTTCGTTCTATTTTTGATAAATACCGGGTATTTACCGAAGGTTACCTCTTAACCAATGGCCAGCCGGCCAAACCAGAATAAATTTATTCTTTTATAAATCCGTATCGGGCGCAACCCTTATTAAATTGGTTTTAAACGGGAAAGCAATTACTTTGCGGTCTAAACCATCTGATAACTTATGTTTGTACACCATGTGTTTTTCTGGCTTAAATCTTCCAACACGCCGGAAGATATAAAAAATTTTGAAACCAATGTTTCTACGCTGAAAGGAATAAAATCTATTAAAATGGCGGAAATCGGGAAACCCGCTTCTACCGATCGTCCGGTTATAGATACTACTTATTCTTATTCCTTGCTGCTGCTGTTTGAGTCTCTGGCCGACCATGATTCGTACCAGATAGATCCGACTCACCTGCAATTTGTAGCGGATTCTTCCCATCTCTGGGATCGGGTTCAGATTTACGATTCCGTATCTTTGTAAACATAGTGGTGATTTTATAAAAAAAGCCTCCCTGGAATTAACTTCCGGAGGGGCTTTTTTATAAAGGTTATTAAATAAAATAAAGATAATTCAGCTTTTTTATATTCCCCGGAAAAGCTATGCAAAGGCCCTTTCCAGTTCTGGTGCCACTGGCATCTGAGTAGTGGCCAGTGGCGGTTGGCCTAGGTATAACTGCTCATCGTGCTGGGTAAGATCCAGCCCCAATACCTCTTCTTCTTCTGTTACATTTAGCGGCGAAATCAAATCCGTAATTTTCAACAGCAACAGACTGCCCAAAAAAGAAAATGCTACCACAATAGCTAAGCCCATTACATGGGAAATAAACAATTTGGTTTCGCCGTAGAATAAGCCGTTGCCGGTAGTATTAGCACTGTTAATAGCGGTATGGGCAAAAACACCCGTCAGCAACATGCCTACCATGCCGCCCACGCCGTGGCAGGGAAAAACATCTAACGTATCATCGATATTGGTTTTTGCCCATATACTAACCAAAATATTGCTGGTCAGGCTGGCAAAAACGCCAATAAAAATACTTACGGAGATGCCGACGAAACCCGCTGCCGGCGTAATGGCGACTAACCCTACTACCACCCCAATACAAAAGCCCATGGCCGAAGGTTTCTTGCCTTTAAAAGCATCAAATAATATCCAGGCCAGACCGGCAGCAGCAGCGGCGGTGTTGGTAGTCGCAAAGGCGATAGCGGCCAAGCTATTGGCTCCCACGGC